>CAZBUC010000124.1:0-6960 GCA_964494965.1 uncultured Maribrevibacterium sp. | reverse complement strand
TATTCATCCTGAATGGGGTAATGTGTCAAGTATGTTATTAGATAACAATGCTCGGGGGCCATGTTAGCGCAATGATGTGTTTTGAAATGTAGTATTATTGTTACGTGAAATGTGGAAGAAAAGTTCATTGCGCTGCGAATATGGCTTTTATATCGTGATATCTGTGCACAGGAATGTTTAAAATAGCAAAAGTAGTACGACGGATTTACCGTCAGCGCGAATCATTTAGGAGAGCGTAGCATGTCAACCATCATGGTGATCAATGGCCCTAATTTGAACTTATTGGGTACTCGGGAACCCAGCACATATGGTGTGGAAACCTTGGCCGATGTGGAAACCTTGTGCCGTGACGCCGCTGCCGCCTTGGGATATCAGGTGGAGTGCCATCAATCCAATCATGAGGGCGTACTGATTGATTTGATTCATGAAGCTGGCAAGCGCATTAAAACCGGAGAGGTCTTAGGCGTGGTGTTTAATCCAGGTGCTTATACTCATACTTCTATTGCCTTGCATGATGCTATAAAGGGCGCCGAGGTGCCCGTGATAGAAGTGCATATCTCTAATGTTCATGCCCGTGAATCCTTTCGGCATCACTCATACATTTCGCCAGTAGCGGCCGGTGTCATTGTTGGAATGGGGGTTCAAGGGTATGTGCTGGGGATTCAGGGGTTGGTGTACAAACTCAGTGTAAACCATTAATGAGAAGGGAATTTACAACACTCTCTTGCCAGTCACGGCGCCGATAATCGACATAAGACAGGTTTTTTTGACAGTCTGTTAGTGAGTGCAGAATACCGGAGGAAGAACACTTCCTCCGTTTTTTTTCGTCAAAACAGTCAAGACTAGAGACTGTTTATTATTTGGTGGTTACTTGAAACTGACCAACCAGTGAGTTGAGCTTTAAGGCGGATAATCCAACGCGCGATGAACGTCTTTGTAGCGCCGCGATTGAGCGACGCATTTGCTCTGTTGCCGCGCCCATTTCATGGACGGTTTTCGCGTTTGTCTTGTTGCTTTCATTTAATAACAAAATGGCTTCAAACATGGTGTCGACTAGGTCGTACAAAGCGCTGTCGCTGGTATTGCTTTGTTCATTTGCCATAAGATTTTTATCAACGTTTTCGGCGCCTTTTTCCATAAAGCTCACGGCACTGCGTGTTTCTTCCTGAATACCTTCTAGCATGGTTTGTATCTCTTCTGCTGCAGAAGCGGTTTTAGAGGCCAAGCTACGAACTTCGTCGGCTACGACTGAAAATCCTCGACCATGTTCACCGGCTCTAGCGGCTTCTATGGCAGCGTTTAAGGCCAATAAGTTGGTCTGATTGGTGATATCAGAAATGGTGGTAATGATACCGGCGACTTGATCCATGGCTTGTTTTAAATCATTTGCTGTCTGTGAGGCACTCTGTACTTCGTCTATTTGTTGCTGAAATACGCTCAGCATGTTTTCAACGGTGGACTCAAGATAGTGAGACGCTTGGCTGGCTTCTTCGTTGGTGCGAATCATAAATTCGTTAGACTTTTTGACGTTACTGCTGGCTGAGATAACCTGTCCCATGGTGTTGTCGAGGTTATCAATAAAGCTGTTCATCCAGAGTCCCATATTGCCTGTTTCGTCATTATTTAGGTCATCATCAAGACGCTGTTTTAGGTTGCCTTCTCCTTCTGCTATGGTTTGAATGACTTCTGTCATTTGACTCATACTGCGGCTAATTCTTTTTGTGCTGAAGCGATTGAAGAGTAGGCCCGCTATTCCTAAGCTTGCGAAGGCGATTAAGCTGGTTAGCATGACGGATAAATTGGTGTAAGTCTGCAGTGAACTACTGATGACAAGCGGGACACTGGAAGCCAGCAAATAGCTTCTCATTAGTTTTAAGTTGATCGAGCGGCGACGATAGACTTCTTCTAAGTCGCCTTCACACATCATGCCCCACGTATCTGGGCTGCCTTTTAATTGGAAGGTCACCCCTTTGCCAATAACAGGAATGTGTCGATAGTCGGAATACCCAGGGTAAGTAACAAAAATATTCTGGCCGTTCTTAATGGTTTCTCGCACACCTGGGTGCAATTCTTTGGTGGCAGGATCGGTAAAACGAATTTCAAATTCAGTGTGCTTTTGAACCTTGACGACGCCAAATTTTGTATTGATGCCACCCTTTAGGTTTTCGCCATGACTAAAGACATTGTCTTCGAAGCGTGAACGGGACAGTGCGGTGCCCGGTAGTATGGATTTGTCGAATTCAGGCTTTACCATGAATAAGTAATTGTCACCGGACTCTTTGTAAATATGCCCCGCTTCGCGTTGGATAATATCACCAATAACATCATTGGGAATACGGGCGCAGACGGCACCCACACTGACGCCATTTTGTTTAATGGGGAGATAAAACATGAGGGTGACCGCATCGTGAAATTTCGAGCTAGATGCGCCAATCGTTAACGTATTTTGGTCGATATAAGGGCCATGTATAAACGGTGCTAGTAAGCCCGCAGCGACGGCTTTTGGGGATAAGTCGGTTTTGTTTACACGACTTTGGGCGGTGGATTTGAGAACCTGTCCTTGCGCATCGATGACAAAATATTCTGAAACATCGGCGACGATATTCAAGCGCTCTTCTAATGTTTCTTGTTCAATGAGAGGGAAGCTTGCGGAAACAATTTCCAGTAAGACATCTAACTGAGACCATTGCGTATTTACCCAAGTGTTGAGCAGCTTTACTCTGGTGCTGGCTATATTTTCGAAAGTTTTTTCTATGTTTGGGTAGGTGTCTTTATTTAAATAGCACGACCAGAAAAGTGAGAGTCGTCCAGTGTTGCCAAACCAAGGTAACCAGCGGCGTTCTTTTGGTGAAAGTAACATCTGATTGCTTTTTAAACTCATATCTATACTGCTCCATTGCGTTAAGTACCGCTTCGTTGTGGTTACTTATGAGGGAGCTCTAAAAAAGCAATTCCTTTGCCATTGTTTTTTCTTTTTAAAACTTTAGTTTGATTCTCTGGTAACTTATAAAAACACCTTATGAATATTCTGTGATTGCCATGAAATGAAGTGAATTACTAAATCCGAATAGTGCGCTGCTGACTGGAAATGTTATTAAGTGCACCTAAATGTTACGAAGTGCACCGGATTAGTGAAGTGTAAGATGATGTTTGGTCATAGTATCAATAAAGTGAACAGCTTCACGGTCGGCCGTAAGGTAAGAAATTTCATAGCTGACACTTTTGTGCCAACGGGTTTTGTCATTTGCTATTGGCTGTTTGCTCGCCCCACGGATGATCACCATGGAGCGAGCACATAAGTAGCCTAAAGATTTTTCTCAAACGCGTTGCGAGTGAGGTTTTCTGGTTGGGTGTTTTTTACAACGACATTATCTTCAATACGAATGCCGCCATAGGGCATAAAGTGTTGAATGCGCGTCATATCACAGCCGTGTTGCGGGATGTTGGCTTGCATTTTTTCGATGAGCATAGGGATGAAGTACAGACCAGGCTCAATCGTGATGACCATGTTTTCTTCCAGTGTGCGGGTCAGCCGTAAAAATGGCGCATCTTCATCCGGTTTACTTAAGGTGCCGACTTGGTCAATCTGATGGCCTCCTACATCGTGTACTTGTAGGCCCAGTAAGTGACCCAAACCATGGGGGAAAAACACCTGTGGTATGCGTTTCGCCAGTTGCTCTTCCACGCTTAATGCGCAGATCTTGTGTTCATGTAATAAACTGGCAATCCCCATCAGCGTTTGCTGATGAAGGTCGCGAAACGCAACCCCAGTCACCGCTTTTTGACAGAGTGTTTTCTCCATTTTATCTAGGTCGTTCACTAAGGCCCTAAAGTCATCCTCGTAGCGAGTGAATGTGCGTGTAATATCACTGGCATAACCGTGTTCATTCGCACCAGCATCAATTAATAAGGTACGAGCGTTTGGAATGTAGTCAGTGGCTTTGTGTTCATAATGTAATACAGCGGCGTGTTCGTTTAAGCCAACAATGCCTGGATAAGGTTCTTGTATTGCGGATTGTTGGCTGGCTTGTAAAAACGCTAAATGGATCTCTAATTCGCTTTTGCCTGCCAAAAAGGCAGCTTCTGCTGCCACATGGCCGGCCGCACCTCGAAGGTTGGCTCGACGCATAGCGTCAATTTCGAAGGGGGTTTTGACGGCCTTGGCAAAATCCACATAGGCTTTTAAGCCGTCACACGGAGTGGCAAAAGGCATCGGCTGTGGACCAAGCCAAGCCGTGTTGGTCGGTAAGTTATTGAACCATTGATCGTCTTTTTTTGCCGGCACAATATGCCAATCTTGTTGCCAATCACCGCTTGGTACCGGATTGGCAGCGTGCCAAAAATCTTCACGAATAGGCCAAACCAGTGTCGGCTTTTGTCCTGCTTGCAGTACAACAAAAGTGTCTGCACCCAGGGTAAAAGGTAGCCATTGTTGTGCTCCCGAATACGCATGAAAAGGGACGGTGTGATCATCCTGAAAATAGTAGCACTTGCCCCCTGTGGCTAAAACAATGGCATCTAGTTCAAAGTGTGCCATGGCGTCTTGGTATCTCTGTTGTAAGACGACAAGGTGTTCTTGATACAATGTGGTCATAAAAGAACTCTTTTCATTCATAGGTGTTAGCTAAAACGCCGACCTGCTTCCGTGCTGTCTGCGTTGATTGTTTCAGGGGGATGTAACACAAAAAACCATAGATCTTTTGGCAGGCAATGGAGGTTATTGTTTTGTGGTCGCTTTTCTAAATAACACCTTGCCTACTTTGAGTAAGACATGCCCACAAAGTACCGAAACCAATGCCAAGATTAAATCGTTTTCAAATGCGTAAAAGTGCTTCAGCATGTAGAAAATCGTAATGATTAAGATAATACGGACAATGCTGTCTAGCAAGGATGTCGCTTTAGGGGATTCAAGCATAAGGTCTTTTCTCTATTAATAACGAAAAGCAAACTGTCCCATAAAATAGCGTCTAAGCCAATTCTTTAATCGATTAAGCCTTGAGCATGCGTGGATATTGTCTTTTCTCCCAAGAAGTTTAATGTCACTATTTGGGAAACGTGTATTTTTTAAACAAACACTATGAAGAAGAGGATCCTTTACATGAAATCGACACTAGTGTGGGACTGGCCTGTGCGTGTGAGTCATTGGCTTATGGTGGTGTTGTTTAGTGGCTTGATCTTTACAGGGAAATCCGATGCGGATTATATGCAGTATCATTTTTATATGGGATACGGTTTGTCTGCTCTGATCATTGCTCGTGTTTTGTATGGTTTTTATGGTTCCTATTACGCGCGTTTTAGTCAATTTGTGAAAGGACCAAAAAGCGCTTTTCGATTCGCCATATCGCTGTTATCGGGCCGTCCCAAAAAGTACATAGGACATAACCCTGTGGGCGCCATGATGGTGGTCGCGCTGCTGTTAGCGCTTACGGTGCAGTGGGGAACGGGCTTATTTAATAGTGACGAAGTTTTTTGGTTCGGGCCGTTTAATACACTTATTTCAGAAGAGTGGGTAAGTCAGTTAGCGTCCATCCATCGCTTCTTACCGGATATTTTACTTGGCATGGTCGCGGTGCATGTCTTGGCGGTGTTTTACCATGAACTTTGCCTCAAAGAACGTCTTATTAACGCCATGATACACGGTCGTAAAGCCAAGACAGGAAGCACACCAGCCACTGTGAAAACACCTCGTTGGGGCGTGATTTTTTCCTTGAGCATGGGGATCGCCTGGTTGGCTGCCCTTTGGATGATGCCGACTTAGCAATAATTAGAAGTCAAATGGCGAGCATGTATAGACAAGTTGCTAGGAGCCTGTACCATACAGTTTGCAATCGTACCTTAATTAATCAATACGGAATCTTTTGTGTCAGATGTAACCAACCAACATTTAGCAAGCTTGTTTGATGATTTACCGGATGCCCCACAGCCCATTTATGCCAAACTAAAACAGGCGATTTCATTGAAAATCACCTCAGGCCAGTGGCAAGTGAATCAGCGTATACCGTCTGAGTCTGAAGTGGTAAAAGCATTGGGCGTCAGTCGTATGACGGTGAACCGTGCTTTGCGCGAACTCACCGCAGAAGGTTTTTTGGTGCGCCATCAGGGCTTAGGTACCTTCGTGGCGGAGAAAAAAGCCCATTCGGCACTGTTTGAGGTCCATAACATCGCAGAAGAAGTGGCCGCTCGTGGCCATAAACATCGCTCAGAATTATTGGTATTAGAGTCCGCGAAAGCCACGGTAGAAGAAGCCATGACACTGGGGGTTCGTACTAACCATGGAATTTTTCGTTCTGTGGTGTTGCACTTTGAAAACGACTTACCGATTCAAATAGAAGAACGCATAGTAAATGCCAATCTTGCCCCTGACTACGACAAGCAAGATTTTTCTCTGCATACCTCCTATGAATATCTCATGAGCGTTGCCCCCATGACAGAGGGTGAGCATTTGGTAGAAGCGATATTACCTAATCCGATAGAGTGCGAGCGTTTGCGTATTAAAGCGTCAGAGCCGTGTTTGCAAATCAAACGTCGCACTTGGGCGGGTGATGACATAGTCACTGCCGCGCGTTTACTTCACCCCGGCTCGCGCTTTCAACTGTTTGGGCATTTTGGTCGCTAGTCTAACGCTGTTATACCGACCAAAACGCCATGGCCTAGGATTAATCTTGACTTGGCGTTTTGCGAGAAGATCACCATGCTGTGTGCTTTGATTGCGACTGTGTCGGCGTTTTCCATTTCAATCACGCTGTCCCCAGAGGCGTAGAAACCACTGAACAAGGGGTCGCTATCTGAAAGCAGGAGCGAGCAGGGGGCGGCGCATGCTTCAACCTTGGCTTGGGTATCGCTTTCTCGCACCATGATGTTCAGGTCTTCAATCTTGCCATTTTTCAAGGTAGCGTGAGTCTTATTACCGCCAGAAAAGCGTGCTATATCCAACACATTATTCAAAACATGAGTGTGGCG
>CAZBUC010000123.1:0-7001 GCA_964494965.1 uncultured Maribrevibacterium sp. | reverse complement strand
TGGCGTCTAACTCAGCGGGCAAATCGTCCACCAAAAACACCAGTGGCCGACCCATATCGATGAGCAATTGACCTTGGGCGATTTTAAGCGCCGATACGACTAACTTTTGCTGCCCACGGGACAAGGTGTCTAAGGCGTCACCAGTCGCGGTTTTCACCCGTAAATCCGCCCTTTGTGGGCCGGTATGCGTGTAACCCAATTCAATATCGCGCTCACGCCCGGATTCAACCGCCATTTGTAAGTCTTTCTGCGCGTCCCAGCCTTGGAAAAACTGCAATTCTACGGCAAGCTCTGTCGTCAACAATGACAAAACCGACACAAAATGCGGTGTTAATTTTTCGATGTAGGCTTTTCGAGAGGTATTCACCCGTTCGCCTAGCCGAATCAATTCTTGATCAAAAGCCGCCAATAAACTGGCCGATATTTTACCACGTCTGAGTAAGGTATTCCGCTGTTTTAATGCTTTTTGCCAGCCACGCCACGCTTGAATGAAGTCCTTATCGAAATGAAACGCGCCCCAGTCAATGAACTGTCGCCTAACGCTAGGCGATCCCTCTAATAGTCGAAACGCATCAGGGTTGATCAGCTGCACAGGAAGGCGTTCTGCCAGCTCTACAACGGATTGCGCACGCTGTCCTTGAATGCGCACATCAATGCGGCCATCACGCTGGCGCTGCAGACCCACGCGGATAGGACCGCCTTGCGATTGCTGCAATTGAGCAAACACCAAACATGCCTCATTATCGTGCTGGATGTAGGTTTTGTGTTTGTGACTACGAAAAGACCGACCTAAGGACAAAAGATGAATGGCTTCTAAGACGGAGGTCTTGCCGCTGCCATTTTTACCGACGATGACATTGACTTGAGGCGAAGGCTCGAAGCGCACACTAGAAAGGTTGCGAACATGAGAGATGTCCAAACGCACCAGTGGCATAACTCTTAAACCTTCATTAGGGGAGGGAAGAACACCCGCTTAACGATGTCATTGTCTCACACATTAAGCGGGTAGTAGGTCTGTTGTTGAAACGACAATTAGAGACGCATTGGCATCACAACATACTGTGCCGCGTGGCTTTGAGCTTCTTCGATCAAAGCACTGCTGTTGGAGTCATTCAAAGATAAACGCACTTCTTGAGTGTCCACCACGCCTAACACATCCAACAAATAACCGACGTTGAAGCCCACTTCCATATTGTCGCCTTGGTATTGCACCAACACAGACTCTTCGGCTTCTTCTTGTTCTGGGTTATTCGCAAACACTTGCAACATGCCGTTAGACAGAATCAAACGTACACCACGGTATTTTTCATTGGACAGAATCGATGCACGCAAGAACACTTGGCGCAACTCCAAACGATCGGCGATCACTATCTTGTCGTTATTACGTGGAATAACGCGATGATAATCTGGGAATTTACCGTCGACTAATTTAGAGGTAAAGACATACTCCGCCACTTTCGCACGGATATGGTTTGTACCTATTGTCAGCTCAACTATCTCATCTGTATCGTTTAGCAAACGGTTAAGTTCTAACACGCCTTTACGAGGTACGATCACTTGCGTCAAATCACCGCTGACCTGTGCGTCTTCTACCGCGGTTGCTAATCGGTGACCATCAGTTGCTACCACACGCAATTGACCATCAGCGACTTCTAACAACATGCCGTTAAGATAATAACGTACATCTTGGTTCGCCATGGCAAAACCGGTACGGTCAATCAAACGACGTACGCTATTTTGTGGGATAGAAACCGTTAGATCCCCTTGCATATCTTGGATATTTGGAAACTCATCAGCTGGCAAGGTAGACAAACTAAAACGTGAACGCCCAGAACGAATCACGGCTTTTTGCTCATCCAGAGAAAACTCAATCACAGCGCTTTCTGGTAAGCTTTTACAAATGTCCATGAGCTTGCGCGCTGGCACCGTAATTCGGCCTTCTTCGCATTCATCTAGGGGAACGTGTCCAACCAGCTCAACTTCTAAGTCTGAGCCCGTCAGGGTTAATAGTTGGCCTTTCACTTCTACCAACACATTGGCCAAAACCGGCATAGTTTGTTTGCGTTCAACAACGCCTGCTACTAGTTGAAGTGGCTTTAGAAGTGTCTCGCGGACGACTGAAAATTTCATTATTTTCCTCGTAAACTCAAAGTCTTAGACCATCAGGTGGTCAGAATTCGCATCAGTTGTTTGTAGTCTTCACGAATATCAGAATCCGTGTCTTGAAGTTCTTTAATCTTACGGATCGCATGCAACGCCGTGGTGTGATCTCGCCCACCAAACGCATCGCCAATTTCTGGCAAGCTGTGATTCGTTAATTCTTTGGCTAATGACATGGCCACTTGACGAGGGCGCGCCACTGAACGGCTACGACGCTTCGACAACAAATCACTGATCTTGATTTTGTAATACTCCGCCACAATTCGCTGAATATTATCAATGTTCACCAGCTTGTCTTGCAAGGCCAAAAGGTCTTTTAATGATTCACGAACAAAGTCTGGCGTAATCGCGCGGCCGGTAAAATGTGAATTCGCGATAACACGTTTTAAGGCGCCTTCTAATTCACGTACGTTTGAACGTATTTTCTGTGCAATAAAGAACGCCGAATCATAAGACAACTTGATGCCGCTTTCGTCCGCTTTGCGCATCAAGATCGCCACACGGGTTTCAAGCTCAGGTGGCTCAATCGCCACAGTTAAACCCCAACCAAAGCGCGACTTAAGGCGATCTTCTAAGCCCTGAATCTCTTTCGGATAGCGGTCACAAGTCAGAATCATCTGTTGGCCACCCTCTAATAGAGCATTAAAGGTGTGGAAAAACTCTTCTTGCGTGCGGTCTTTACCAGCAAAAAACTGAATATCATCAATTAACAGGGCGTCTACAGAACGGTAATAACGTTTAAAATCGTTGATCGCGTTCAACTGCAGCGCTTTTACCATGTCGGCAACGAAACGTTCAGAGTGCAAGTACACCACTTTAGCGTTCGGATTATGACGCATCATCTCCGTACCGACGGCTTGCATTAAGTGGGTTTTACCCAAGCCAACCCCACCGTATATAAAAAGAGGGTTGTAAGCGCCACCGGGATTTTCAGCAACTTGCAAGGCCGCAGCATGCGCCAACTGGTTCGATTTACCTTCGATAAAGTTATCAAAGGTAAAAGAATTATTTAGATTCGCGCCGTGGTTAATCCCCCCTTCTACCTGAACTTTACGTTTAGGGGCTGTTAATGGCAGCTGACCCTGTTCATAGGGTTCAAGCTCGCCGCGCAAACCCGTACCCGACAGGGTAAGTGGCGCTTCAAACTCTAGATCCGCGTGTGGCAGTCCTTCTTCATCATCCATCAAACCAAAGCCTGGGCGATAACCTGACTCTCTCGCCACATCATTGTTAAGCGGACTGACAGTCGGTTCACTTTGAACGCGAGGAGGAGGTGAGGATAACTGACCAGCCTGAGCAAAATTCTGCGTATTTACAGCCAGTTTTAAGGGCGGTGCAAGACCATCACCGGCAAATTCAGACAATAACTCTTTAATGCGCGTTTGATACTTGTTACTCACCCAATCCAACACAAAACGATTTGGCGCACTTAGGCACAGCTCGCCATTTGGCGTCATTTCAGCCTGTAAAGGGCGAATCCAGGTGTTGAACTGCGATGTGGAAAACTCACTCTGCAAGCGCTGCAGGCAGAGGTTCCAATGCTCCAAAGACACGGTAGGCATACTCCTGGTTGGGTGACAGATAAGCGGCGGATTTTACCTTGGTCAATTAAAGTTATCCACACATAATTAAAAAATTGCGAATTTCTTAAATAAATAAAGGGATGTTAATAACAGGGCAAGTTATACACAAGAGTGAAAAACCCCCTTTTACAGTGGATAAGACTATAAGTTACACACAGCTTCATGGTGTATTATCGCCTCAATACTAACATGTTGATATCTTTTTATCTTTATGATTTTTATACACAAATCTCTTTTTAAAAATCTCCCTGTGAATAAGTAAAAAGGATAACATTTGCCTTATCCACTAAATGAAAATAACCCTGTGCGTAAGTAATGCATGAAATGTGTGGATTACTTTCTCACTTAATCACAGCAAAATAGCCAAGGTGAGGCATTGAATATATTCACAAAACCCTCTAAAATCCGCGCCCTGATTTGACCAATCAAATGTAGAGGCTTGGCGCGAGCTAACCCTCAAAACTCAAACACTGCATTCAGTGAGAGAATTAAGATGAAAAGAACTTTCCAACCTAGCGTTCTAAAACGCAAACGTAACCACGGTTTCCGTGCTCGTATGGCTACTAAAGGCGGACGTCAAGTTATCGCTCGTCGTCGTGCTCGCGGCCGCAAGGTTCTAAGCGCATAAGTACGCTGATGACCGAATATTGTTTTCCTCGGCACGTCAGACTTCTGAATGCCGGGGATTATCAATCTGTCTTTAACGACACCTCCTCTAAAGTCTTCGCAGGCGAATTTCTTTTATTGGCACGAAAACGAGATGACGACCAAACCCGGTTGGGTCTTATCGTGTCCAAGAAAACAGACAAACGCGCGGTAGGCAGGAATCGTATCAAACGTTTGGTGCGTGATTCCTTTCGCCACAACAAAACCCCGCTATCTGGTTTAGATATTATCTTTTTAGCTCGCCAGGGCATCAAAGATCTGGATAACGCAACCTTGCAAAAGCGGCTTGATAAAGCGTGGGATCAGCTGGTAAAAAAAGCTTTGAAACCAAGCAGCCCATCCGAAAATAAAAAACGCACTCATAATAATCAGAAATAGGCTGAAAAAACTGCCAAAGGCTGGTTTAATAGCGCGTGAATTTTATCAGGGTTCAATGAACCTATCTGTTTAACCAAACGAATTAGTTGAATACCATGGATTTCAGACGTTACTTTTTATGGGGTGCGCTTTTTATCAGTGGCTACTTGCTGTTTTTACAGTGGAGCCAGGATTACGGTTCTCAGTCCACTCAAAGCGTAGCTCAAAGCTCTCAGAGTCAATCTGAAGCTGTCCCTCAATTGAGCAATGACCTACCATCTGCAGAGCAACAACCTAACGCGAATGCAGAAATTCCACAAAGTGTGAGCAAGATCGCACCTGGAAAAATGATCACAGTAACAACTGATACGTTGCGCCTTTCGATCAATCCAGAAGGTGGTGATTTTGTCGAGGCGGCCCTGCTGGACTACCAAAAACAACTTGGACAGCCAGACAACTTTGTGATTTTCGAAGACAACCCTGCTCGTACGTACGTAACGCAAAGCGGATTAATTGGACAAGATGGTCCAGATGCTTCACCAAACGGTCGACCTGTTTATCAGTCTGAAAAAACAGAATACACTTTAGAAGAGGGCGACGATTCTCTTGATGTGAATTTGTATTACACGGATGACAAAGGTATCAAGTATACCAAGACGTTCCGTTTCACGAGAGGCGAGTACCGAATCCGTCAGTTAATCACCATTGACAACGTGTCTTCATCCAGCTGGCGAGGCAACCTCTTCGCGCAAATTAAGCGTGATAACACACCTGATCCAAGCCAAGCGACCAGTATGGGGTTGCAACCTTATCTTGGTGGCGCGATTTCCAATGAAGAAACTAAGTACAACAAGATTTCTTTCTCTGACATGGAAGAAGAACCTGTCAAGGTGACGACATCTCAGGGCTGGGTTGCGGTTTTACAACACTACTTTGTGTCCGCTTGGGTGCCAGAGCAAGGTCAGAAAGTGACCTTACAAGCTCGTACTAATGGCGACTTTAATATCATAGGCTTCACCGGGTCACCGGTTGAAATCGCAGCGGGTAGCCAAAGAGTTCTGAGCTCAACTTTGTATGTTGGTCCTAAATTACAAGACCACCTTGAAGCAACGGCAGAAAATTTAGCATTGACCGTCGATTACGGTTGGCTATGGTGGTTGGCTAAGCCTTTATTTTGGTTGCTGACTATTATTCAGTCTTACGTGATCAACTGGGGTATTGCCATCATCCTAGTCGTGGTTTGTGTGAAAGCTATCTTCTTTAAACTGTCCGCAGCCAGCTATCGTTCGATGGCGAAAATGCGCAAATTTGGTCCTGAAATCGCCAAGTTAAAAGAACAGTTTGGTGATGATCGTCAAAAAATGTCGCAAGCCATGATGACGCTGTACAAGAAAGAAAAGATCAACCCATTAGGGGGTTGTTTACCGATCTTGGTACAAATGCCCGTCTTCCTAGCGCTTTATTGGGTATTGATGGAATCCGTTGAATTGCGTCATGCGCCGTTCTTCTTATGGATTGACGACTTATCCTCTATGGACCCTTACTTCGTACTGCCTATCTTGATGGGTCTAAGTATGATGGGACAACAGATGCTAAACCCGACGCCACCCGATCCAATGCAAGCACGCATTATGAAGATTATGCCGATCGCATTTACCTTCTTCTTCTTGTGGTTCCCAAGTGGTTTGGTACTGTACTGGGTAGTCAACAACACCTTGTCTATCGTACAACAGTACATCATTACGAAACGTATCGAAAAAGAAGCTTAGCTGTCCCATTGATAGTTTGAGTATAAAAAGGGCTTCCCAGTGGGAGGCCTTTTTTTATATTTAGACTGACACTCATTCAATGATAAAATCCCACTTTCCAACGCATCTCAGAGTTTCAATATGACCGATTTCCAGTACGCCACAGACCAAGACACGATTGCCGCACAAGCCACCGCTCCCGGCCGAGGTGGCGTAGGGATTATTCGTTTATCCGGCCCAAAAAGCCTTGCCATCGCCAAACAGATTATCGGCTTTGAGCCTAAACCCCGTTATGCCCATTACGTGCCGTTTAAAACCACGAATCAAGAGCAGCTCGATGAGGGCATTGCCTTATATTTTCCAGGTCCCAACTCCTTCACTGGCGAAGATGTGTTTGAACTACAAGGCCACGGCGGCCCCGTCATTATGGACATGCTGCTGAGTCACTGTGTGGCACTTGGCGCCCGTTTAGCTCGTCCGGGCGAAT
>CAZBUC010000122.1:0-7032 GCA_964494965.1 uncultured Maribrevibacterium sp. | reverse complement strand
GCGCAGTACAACCTTCAAGATAACTCACGTGGCTACCTTCATCCGCGATAATCAATGTGCGCTCGAATTGTCCCGTATTCTGCTCATTGATACGGAAGTAAGTAGACAATTCCATAGGGCAGCGCGTGCCTTTAGGAATATAAACAAAAGAGCCATCGGTAAACACAGCACAGTTCAACGCCGCATAATAGTTGTCTTTCTTAGGCACAACGCTACCGATGTACTTTTTAACAAGATCAGGATACTTATGGACGGCTTCTGAAATCGGGCAAAAAATCACCCCAGCTTCTTCCAGTTTTTCACGAAAAGTGGTGACAACAGAAACCGAATCAAATACTGCATCGACCGCGATACCGGCTAGCATCTGTTGTTCTATTAAAGGAATACCAAGCTTTTCGTAAGTCCGCAGCAGCTCAGGATCAACTTCGTCCAAGGACTTGGGTTTATCCTTCATACTTTTAGGCGCTGAATAATAGGAAATAGATTGAAAATCTATCTTAGCGTAGTCCACCAGGGCCCATTCAGGCTCTTCCATTTCTAACCATTCACGAAAAGCACTTAGACGCCATTCAAGCATCCACTCAGGCTCACCTTTCATTGCAGAAATACGTTGAATAATGCTTTCATTCAATCCAGGTTCAAACGTTTCTGACTCTATATCAGACACAAAACCCGCTTCATACTCCCGCGCCAGCGCCTTATCAATCTGCTCAGTCATATACACACTCACTTTTTATGGTGGATAAACACGATGCCTTACAGTGCTTATCTCAGCTATTTTATTCTCTGCTTAATCCACTACGGCAGCATTAATTTTACTGCTGTTTAAAGACCGTTGTCGGCTTTCGAGATCTTGTCGCTCTGCAACTTGTCGCACATCATTTCGACGGACCAATTCATCCAGGCTGATTTTGTTTAAAAAATCATGTATCTGATCACTCAAATCACACCACAAGTGATGGGTCAAACAAGTATGTCCACTTTGGCAGTCACTTCGCCCTTTACAACCCGTCGCATCGACAGACTCATTAACAGCATCTACAATCTGAGCAACATAAATATCACTCCGCAAACGACTCAGACGATAACCACCGCCAGGGCCTCTAACACTGTTTACTAATGACTTCTTACGTAACTTAGAGAACAATTGTTCAAGATAAGATAAAGATATTCCCTGTCGATTCGAAATATCAGATAAAGACACCGGCCCTCGGTCTGAATGTAACGCTAGATCGAGCATGGCGGTTACGGCATAACGACCTTTTGTTGTCAGGCGCATAAACTATCCAATTAGTATTAATCTGTAGACGTAAATAGTACACAAAACCTACTGTTTTTATCAAGTATTTACCTGACTATTTTAGTAGGTTATTGTAACAACACGACAAACTCTTGTATTTTACGGGTTGAGCAACGAAAACTAAACGTTTGACCGACATTCGATATCGTATTTTACAACATTGTTCAGTCCAGTGGCTTAAAAAGCTTGTTCTTCTATCATAAATCGGCACACTGATAATTAGGCGCACAATCAAGAGAGAAACAAAATGGCAACGAAACCCGCAAAAGACAAAAAAGTGGACGATGAAAAATCTGCGGAGGAACTCGCACCTAAAAAAAGCAACAAAGCACTCTTTATCACAGCATTCGTTGTTTTTTTACTCAGCGTTTCTGTGTCTACCGGCGTCGCATTTTTTTTATTGTCACCAAAAGAGAGCGCGTCTTCTAATGATCAACTTGCTCAGCAAGAGGAGCTTTTAGCCAGCCTTCAAGAAAACCTTAAGCAACAAGAAGTGAAAATAAACGCCATTGAAGAACAAAATGAGACATTAAAGCTGTATTTGAGGCACAGCAGTGCCACGGCTCTAAAAAATATTTTAATTGATCAGGAACAAAACATTCAGGCGTACTTAAAAGTCATGAAGTCCGCGATTGGTGATTTTTCAGCTCTTATCCCAAGAACCACCGATTGGAATAATGAATACCAATATCAACTGGATCTTGCTCTCAAAGGCAGCATGAAAAGAGAAGATTTGTTGAAACTACTCAAAACAGGCGAGCCAAATGATACTCCACCGCAACTCTAAAGCATCGCTTCAATCAAAAAACAAAGTCGGTATAAAGCGCCACTCTTGTTAACGCGCTTTATACCAACGACCATTTCCTTATCGATGTGTGAAATCAAAACCTAATGGATTTTACCAATCTCATAGGGAAGAGGCTAAAATAGTGCCCTGCTTAATCGCACGTTTAGCGTCCAACTCTGACGCCACATCTGCACCACCGATAAAATGAACAGGGCGATTAACGGTTTCAGCAAGCGCTTTATTCGGTAGCTGCCCTGCACAAATCACTACGTTGTCTACGTCTAAACAGTGTGACTTTCCATCAATTAACAAATGAAGACCTGCATCATCCACCTTCTGATATTCACACCCAGCCAACATAGTAACGCCTTTCTTTAACAGCTCTGTACGGTGAATCCAGCCTGTCGTTTTACCCAACTTGCCGCCCACTTTAGATGCCTTTCTCTGCAATAAAAACACGTCTCTCGCGGCGGGTGCAAATTCAGGCTTAACACCTTCAACACCACCCCTTGCGCTGAACGTCATGTCAACGCCCCATTGCTTCATAAATCGCTCAATGCTCTGTTGCGGCTGATCAGCATGATGAATCAAGTACTCACTGATATCAAAACCGATACCTCCCGCACCAATCACAGCAACTCGTTTACCTACGGCATGACCGTTCATGACATCCAAGTAGCTCATCACCTTAGGATGATCAATACCATCAATATCAAGCTGCCTTGGTACAATCCCCGTAGCAAACACTAACTCATCGAAGTCATGCTCATTCAACAAGGACTCATCCACCTTAGTATTAAGGCGTAAAGTCACCCCTGTCAGCTCAAGCTGACGTTTAAAAAAGCGCAATGTCTCGTAAAACTCTTCCTTACCAGGAATACGCTTGGCAATATTAAACTGACCGCCTATTTCGCTGGCAGAATCGAACAAGGTGACAAGATGACCCCGCTTTGCTGCAGTCGTTGCAAAAGCTAGCCCCGCTGGGCCGGCGCCAACCACACCAATTCTTTTTGGTGTGTCTGTTGGCGTAATAAGCAATTCTGTTTCATGACAAGCTCTTGGATTCACCAAACACGACGTCATTTTATTGACGAAAACATGATCTAAACAGGCTTGGTTACAGCCAATACAGGTGTTGATCTCGTCAGCTCTATTTTGTTCGGCCTTAACAACAAACTCCGGATCAGCTAAAAACGGTCTTGCCATAGAAATAAGATCGGCATCACCACGAGCTAAAACAGCTTCGGCAATATCTGGCATATTAATGCGATTGGAGGTAATTAAAGGCACCGTTAAGGACGCCTTTAACTTCGCTGTGACCCAAGTAAAAGCGGCCCTAGGCACCTTGGTTGCGATGGTCGGTACTCTCGCTTCATGCCAACCGATACCCGTATTAATGATACTCGCACCTGCTTTTTCAATTCCAAGACCAAGGGTAATCACCTCATCTAATGTACTGCCTTGTTCAACAAGATCTAACATGGATAAGCGGTAAATAATGATAAAGTCTTCCCCAACCGCTTCTCGAACCCGACGAACAATCTCAAGCGGTAAACGAATGCGATTATCATAGTCTCCACCCCATTCATCTTCACGCTGATTAGTACGAGAGACAATAAATTGGTTTATCAAATACCCTTCTGAGCCCATTATCTCAACCCCGTCATAACCCGCCTTTTTCGCGAGCACAGCAGCACGAACAAAGTCATTAATCTGCTTGTCTATCTCGTCATCTGTTAATTCATGCGGCGGGAATGGATTAATTGGTGCCTGTAACGCAGAGGGAGCAACTAATTTGGGATTATATGCATAACGACCCGTATGTAGGATTTGCATGCATATCTTGCCACCCTCGGCATGAACAGCGTCTGTCACTTCACGATGATTCTGTGCATCTTGCTCAGTGGCCATCAAGGCAGCGCCCGCATACACCCCACCTTCTGAGTTAGGGCCAATCCCCCCAGTGACAATCAGTGCAACTCCTCCACGAGCACGCTCGGCATAAAAGGCAGCCATTCGAGTAAAACCACCTTTAGCCTCCTCTAAACCTAAATGCATAGACCCCATGATGATACGATTTTTTAATGTCATAAAACCAAGATCGAGTGGTTGAAAAAGGTGCGGATAAGGTGACTGACTCATAATATGGCTCTCTCTATTTATTATTTTTTAATGATTGCAGTGACTAATCTGCAATATTGACACTGTCAAGATAGAATTTCATTTTGACATTGTCAAGATACAAGTATTTAATCAGCGAATGTCGACATTAAAAATGCAATATCATCATGGTGACCTCACCAAATCCTTACTAGAAGCCGCCGCCACTATCATCAAAGAGCAAGGCGTCGAAGGTTTGAGCATGAGAAAACTGGCGGATAAGGTCGGAGTATCAAGAACGGCACCTTATCATCACTTCAAGGATAAGAATGCCCTGCTTTGTGCACTCGCAGAGAAGGGATTTAACCAACAAGAGAGGATGCTAGCAGCGCTCAAAAAACAAGGCCACTCAACAGAGCAGCTTTTCAAAGAGTACGTGTGTGCTTATATGGACTATGCTCTAGAGCACAGTGAAATCTACGATCTTATGTATGGTAGAACGCTATGGAAAGCGGGAACACCGAGTGACTCCCTAAAAAAATCCTCAAGGCAAACATTTAAAGCATGGATTGAATGGGTTGAAGAACTTCAGGAACACGGTGTACTACCAAACAACAATACACCGCTAAGAATAGGACAAACCACATGGGCAAGCCTGCATGGTCTAGCCAGACTATTCCTAGATGGCATCTACCTAGACCACACAGACTTATCGGAAATGATTGAGCAAATGATTAAGAACCTTTGCTCATCGCACTTAGCCAGCACCTAAGTTAGAGCGAGTGTTCGACATGAGTTGCTCTTTCTTCAAACGACGAATGTCTCTGTGACTCAAATAGAGTAATGGCAATATCACAAATAGCGAGCCAATAAATAAGCCCATATCCGGAGTTTCACCAAACACCCACCATCCAATGAGAAACGCAAAAATAAGGCCTGAATACTCAGCACTGGTTACCTGACTTGAAGCCACATAACGGTAACCAATAAGGCAAGACAGGCTGTACAAAATAGAACAAATAGAAGAAAGCGCAGCAAACAATACCACCTCAAATTGAAATGCTGCACCTTCCCAAAAAGCCAGCCCAGCCGCAACAGGCAATGCAAAGATTTGAGTGACTAACAATCCATACAGCATATCTTGTTGCTGGGGCAGTTTTTTAATTAAAAGGCTATTCGTCGCTAAAACAACCGCGAACAAAATGGCACTCACCATCCCCGCGCTCACCTCAGTAGGACGTAAAATCACTAGAATTCCTATGAAACCAAAAACAGCGGCCAAAATAACATCTATGGTTAAGCGTTCTTTATAAAAAAATGCACCCAATAACATAATAAAAATGGGAGCGGTATAAAACACCGCATTTGCCGTTGCTAATGATAACTCAGCCAAAGATAACACCAGCAATACCGCAGCTAACACCCACATATTGCCGCGAATAAAATGAAGCCTTAAACCCAACGAGAAATCGGCTCGTGCATACCGGCGATACCTGACAGCGACAATCGGTAGCAGGAAAAGACACATAAACACCGCGCGCAAAAAAGTGAGCTGAAATATCGCCACATCAGAACCCGCCATTTTTATAAAGGTGTCACACAAGGTGGCAAAAAAACTGCCAAGCACCAAAACAAAGATCGCACTAGTAACGGTACGTCCTGACACATCATTCTCCTTTTTATAGAAAGCTTATAATGGCGTGATTCTAAACTGTCACTAACATTAGATAAAATGATATATTCAGACTTAGTATTAGAAAAATAGATAATAAACATGACCCCACTTAAGACACTGCCCGTATTTGAATCTGTCGCTCGTTTAAATAGTTTTTCATTGGCCGCTATTGAGCTGAACGTCAGCCAAAGCGCTGTCTCTCACCAGATCAGGACTTTGGAAAACTATCTTGGAGAAAGCCTTTTTCATCGCCAAGGTCGTAACCTTGAATTGACCAAAGAAGGTCGACAATACCTAGATGCGATCAGCAGCTCACTTCTGCAAATCACAGAAGCCACAAACCGACTGAAAGGACAACCAACCACGCACATCCGTTTAGCAGTTTACAGTTCTTTTGCCGTATACTGGTTAATTCCTAGGCTGCCAGACCTCAAGCGACTCCATCCGAACCTCGAACTTAGCATCGAAATGAGCCACGGATCCCCAGAACTTTCCGATCGTACTGCCGATTTTTTTATAACCGTTGAAAAAAACAAAAGAGGCTTCTCTTTTGAATCCCTTTACGAAGAGGAGCTTTTTCCTGTTTGCAGTCATCAGTATTACGAAATAATAAAAAATCGTTTAAATACAGCAACAGAAGAAGAATTATTCGAAAAACTCAGTTGCAACCCAAGCCTACTTTCGCAGTTTTCACTTATCACCGCATACAGTATTTATGATCGCCATACAGAAGATTGGAGACGCTGGTTTGCCCAGCTAAAAATCCCCATACCTGAATCCGTTCAGTTCCATCGTTTTAGTCACCTAATGCTCGCATATGAAGCAGCCAAACACTCACTAGGGATCGCCCTTGTAAACGACTACATGATGAACGAAAAAGAGAACGTGCTCGTCAGACTCCCCTGTAGTGGATTTAAAACGGGGGATGACTTTTATCTGGTACATAAAGAAAGCCGGAAAAACGAAATCGCCATAAAACACCTTAGATCATGGCTAAAAGAAGAAGCAAAAACACTTCCTAAATTCTGATCTTGAGCAGAATCCTTCCGCTTAGTTGGTCATCGATTCACACAGATGTCCTGAGATCTCTATTCTGATATTGGGTAGAGCCTATCCCCCTTGGTCGTCACATCTTGTGGGGATGAAGCCACGACAAAAACCTCGATAAAT
>CAZBUC010000121.1:5440-7068 GCA_964494965.1 uncultured Maribrevibacterium sp. | reverse complement strand
ATGTATTGCTCAACCACTTGATACAAGCTCCATCCTTTAGGATGCCAAAACACCATTCCTGGGGCTTCTTCTTGCACGTGGAACAGGTCAAGTTTTTTGCCTAGTTTTCGATGGTCGCGTTTTTCAGCTTCTTCGATACGGGTTAAGTAAGCTTTTAGCTCTTTTTTGTCATTCCATGCAGTACCGTAAATGCGTTGCAACATTTCATTACTTGAATCACCACGCCAGTACGCACCAGCAAGCTTCATCAATTTAAAATGGCGCAATACACGTGTGTTCGGCACATGGGGACCACGACACATGTCCATGTATTCTTCGTGATGATACAAACCAACTTCTTGAATTGACTCGTCCATGTCATCAATCAAAGCGACCTTATAGGTTTCACCACGGTCAATAAACTGCTGGCGAGCCTCTGCAATCGGCGTCATTTTTTTGACAACGTCGTAATCTGTCTTGATTAAGTCACCGATACGCTTTTCAATCACAGCCAAATCATCTGGCGTAAATGGTCGCTCGTATGCGATATCGTAATAGAAACCTTCGTCTATCACGGGACCAATAGCCATTTCAGCCGTTGGATAAAGCTGCTTCACTGCGTGCCCTACAAGATGCGCAAAAGAGTGGCGAATGATTTCTACACCCTCAGGATCCTTACCCGTAATGATGCTTAATTTAGCATCATCGTTAATAAGCTCGCACGCATCTACCAGCGTGCCATCTATGCGACCAGCCACTGTTGCTTTAGCAAGACCAGGACCAATGTCTTCGGCCACTTGCATAACAGTTACAGGATTGGAAAAAGAGCGTTGGCTGCCATCAGGCAAAGTAATTACAGGCATTTTATTCCCCTATCGGAGTCAGTGGTGCTCCATACCAAAGAGCACATGTAAATTTCAGGGCATAAACTATCATTTTTCGAATATTCATGCGAATCTAATTTAATTCACGTACTTTACACCGACAGAGCCGCCATCCACAAAAATCAAGCCTTTTTTCTCACTATAAGCCATAGACATTCTCTTCACGCAGAGTAAAATTGCGGGTTCGTTTCACACAAACTTCAGTTATTAAAAGGCTCTATGGATCTTTCTCATCTTGACGACTACTGCATTGACACCACTCAAGCAGAACCAGACCTCTTGATCGAACTGGTTGAAAAAACCTATTCTGATATGGGTTACCCAAATAAGTTATCAGGAAAAACCATTGGCCGTACTTTAAAACTCTTAGCAAAGATTGCCCAACCTAAACGCGTGCTCGAAATCGGCATGTTCACAGGTTATTCTGCCCTGTCGATTGCTGAAGGCATGCCTTCTGATGGCCAACTTATTTGCTGTGAAACCAACCCTAGAGCGATTGAGTTTGCTCAGTCTTTTTTTGATCGCAGCGAGCACGGTAAAAAAATACAGGTTATTTTTGGCCCCGCTCTCGATACGATCAAAACCCTTGAAGGAGAATTTGACTTTGTCTTTATTGATGCTGATAAGCGTAACTACCTGAACTATTACGAAGCAGTCTTACCGCTAGTAAAATCAGGCGGTCTTATTATTATTGATAACTCCCTATGGCAAGGAAGAGTTCTAGACCCGAAAGAAAACAGCGACATCGCTGTCAACCAGGTCAAC
>CAZBUC010000121.1:4864-5430 GCA_964494965.1 uncultured Maribrevibacterium sp. | reverse complement strand
GCGATTTTGGTCGTTTTTAAAATCACAAATAACATCACTGGGAAGCACTATATTGGCACTTCTTTCAATAGTGGCTTTCAACGATTCGAACAATACGTTGAAGCAGCGAATGAAGGCCTTGATTTCCCTTTATACAATGACATTAGGGAGAATGGCATTGAAGCATTTGCTGTTGAAGAATTATTTGAGACATCAGATAAGCAAGAACTTTATGAATTAGAAACGGATTATATTTCTATTTATAACGGTGAAAGCTTACGTGGTTACAAGATTGCTCAAACTGCTGAAAAGGCCGCTGGCATTCAATTTGGCAAAAAAGCGCTTTTTGACTCTAACGGTGTTTCTACCGCTGAGCAGCCAAAGAAAACACGCAAAGTAGCGGAAAAAAAAACCACCAGCCTCCCAAAAAAAACACTAGAGCCAACCCCAACGGCTAGCGCTTTTTTTGGCGAGCTGATTGGTGAAGACAGAATAGATGCGCCGGTTATTGCTGCACCTGAAAAGAAAAAGGCACCCGCTCGCGCAAAAAGCAAGGCTAGCATCCAGAAAATGCTGAACGAAGCGGA
>CAZBUC010000121.1:0-4854 GCA_964494965.1 uncultured Maribrevibacterium sp. | reverse complement strand
CATGACGGCTCTGCAATCCCAGCTGCTCGAAAGAAAAGAACGCGAAGAAAAGCTAAAAGCGCAACAACAAGCTGAAGCGGATGAAATGGCACTTATTATGGCAAAAATTGATGTCACATCAAAATCAGCTACTTCAGCATTTCGTCGCCGTAAAAGCTGATACTCTCAATAAAGAGATTTTCGTAAAAAGCACCGCATAAAAAAAGCCCAGCTTGATAAAAATCAAACTGGGCTTTTTTATGACTCGAACCTTACGATTACGACCTGGCTTTTTTCAGTGTCTCAGAAATCATAAAAGCCAACTCTAGAGATTGATCGGCATTTAAGCGTGGATCACAATGGGTGTGGTAACGATCAGCTAAGTCAGCTTCTGTCACTTCAAAAGAACCGCCAACACACTCTGTTACGTTTTGACCAGTCATTTCAAAATGAACACCACCAGCATAGGTGCCTTCCGCATTGTGAACTTGGAAGAACTGCTGAACTTCTTTGAGCACATCGTCAACACGTCGAGTTTTATAACCTGTTGATGCCTTCACCGTGTTACCGTGCATTGGGTCGCTACTCCACACCACGTTTTTCCCTTCTTTTTCGATCGCACGGATCAATTTAGGCATGCCTTCTGCTACCTTATCCGCCCCCATGCGCACTATGATATTGAGACGACCAGGCTCATTCTCTGGGTTCAATACATCACATAAACGCACCAGATCTTCTGGATCCATTGACGGGCCCGCTTTAACACCAATCGGGTTTTTCACACCACGCAAAAACTCAACATGCGCCCCGTCAAGTTGACGCGTCCTATCGCCGATCCACAGCATGTGTGCCGAACAATCGTACCAATCCCCCGTCAAACTATCTTTACGCGTTAAAGCTTGCTCGTATGGCAACAAAAGCGCCTCGTGAGAAGTGTAGAAATCTGTTTCTCTAAGTTGAGCCAAACCAGAACCAACACCACATGCTTCCATGAACTGCATGGCATCATCAATCTTTTCAGCCAAACTGTGAAAGCGACTGCCTGCTGGGCTGGCATTCAGAAAATCTAAATTCCATTGATGCACCTGATGAAGGTCAGCAAAACCACCTTGAGCAAAGGCACGAAGTAAATTCATGGTCGATGCACTCTGGTTATAAACTTGCACCAAACGCTCAGGATCGGGAACCCTAGCTTGCTCAGTAAATTCAATACCATTAATAATATCGCCGCGATAACTTGGCAACTCAACACCATCAATTATTTCAGTACCCGCCGATCTTGGCTTCGCAAACTGACCCGCCATACGCCCCACTTTGACAACAGGGCACTTACCCGCATAAGTCAAAACAACGGCCATTTGCAACATAACTTTAAACGTATCGCGAATATTGTTAGCGTGAAATTCGGCAAAACTTTCCGCGCAGTCTCCGCCTTGCAATAAAAATGACTGACCATTGGCCACCTGCGCCAAAGCTTTTTTTAGCTGGCGTGCTTCACCAGCAAAAACGAGAGGTGGCATTTTTCCCAGCGTATTTTCTACTCTAGCCAAATGCTCAAGGTCTGGGTAAATCGGCTGCTGTAATGCCGTTTTACCTCTCCAACTGGTTAAATCCCACTGCTTCATAACGTCTACAACCTATCTCAATAAATTTTAATTCTTTCTCTACGTCAACGCGCAACAACCCACAAAATTTCCGCGTCTTTTGAAGACGTAGAGACAACGGCATGACCCATTGTGGCGTCATAATACACACTATCGCCTTCTTTTAATTCTATCGGTTCATACAATTCTGAGAAAAAATTCACTTTACCCTGCAAAACCAACAAGAATTCTTCACCATCATGGCGAACCCACTCCTTGAATTCGGAAAACGATCTGGCGCGCACAATCGTTTTAAAAGGCACCATCTTTTTTCGACTAATAGAATAATTCAGTAATTCGTGCTCGTAAGTAGAAGTGGGATGCGGCTCCCCTCTCCCCTTTCTAGTGACATCCCGCCTACCGGCGATAGAATGCTCACTCGCTTCCACAAAGAGTTGTGGCAAATCCATCTCTAGACCGCCAATCAACTTTTGCACTATGGTAAAGCTTGGAGAAACTTGATCATTCTCGATTTTAGACAAGGTTGAACGCGCAATCCCCGTTTTCTTACTGACTTCTTCCAGTGTCCAGCCTTTAGCAAGACGTATCTTTTTGACACGCCGACCCAGCTCAAGCGGCTCAACAAACCGATCTGGGTCAGACGCTGTGGCCGTTTCTAGCGATGGACGACTAACCATAATTTATCCAATTAACTCTTTTTCTAGCCAAAATACGCACACCGATCGACCACTTTGGTCACAAAAGGTATCCACTCATCAGCACAGTTCAAATAAAACCCTGCCACCCCGCTAACAAAGCCACTAGTTTTGTATTAATGGTGCCATAGCTGGAACACACCGAGTAAGATCAAACCCTGCTTTGTTCACCTGTGCGACAAGCTCATCATAAGATTTTCCTTTCGCATTTTCTGTCAAGACCCATAGCACGGAAGAGCGCGTACCTGTTCGACAAAAAGCTAAGGTTTTTTTGTCGCTCTTTAACACGTTGGCCTGAAGATCCACTTCAACCTTAGACAACTTTGACAGGTCCACAGGGTTCGCCACATATTCCATTTCTAATGCTTCAGCCGCTAATCGCAGAACGTCTCCCTTAGGTTGATCATCAGCTTCAAGCTCTGGACGGTTATTAATAATTCGCTCAAAACCATGCTCTTTAAGGACAGCCATATCGGACGCGACTAGCTGGTCTGTTACAAAGTATTGTTGGTCAAGTTCAATCGGGTTATTCATAATCTACACTCTTATTCAATGGATTAAGAACGGTATAACACTTTGATTAAGTGAAATCCGAATTGTGTTTTAACTGGGTCTTGCACTTTCAATAAGGGTCCATTAAAAACCGCTTTATCAAAAGCCGCCACCATATCGCCCTTACGAAACTCCCCTAAATCACCGCCTTTTTTCCCTGACGGGCAAGTTGAATATTGCTTTGCCAACTTGTGAAAATCTTCACCTTTGTCGAGCCTTGCTTTCAAAGACTCTGCTTCTGCTTTGGTTTTTACTAATATATGACAAGCACTGGCGGTAGACACTTCTTACCTCCTATTTCAAATACACTGGATATAATAAGATAACCTATTTAGTATAAAGGAATTAACCGTTATCGATCATTAGGTATCAACACTAAAATTAGAATTAACTCAAATATATAGGTGATTCCATCTCATGAATAGTTATGCAGCCGTCAGTGACTTATCTTTCCTTCTAGTTGAACCCTCTGATACGCAAAAGAAAATAATCACAAAAGCACTGGAAGACGCAGGCATCACACAAATCGAGTACGCCAATACCATTCAAGAAACTATGGAGCTTCTCTCCTCATTCCCGCCCGACTTGGTCATCTCCTCTATGTATTTACCAGATGGCAGCGCAAATGACTTAATTGACCAAATTCGGAACAATAAGTCGACGGAAGATCAATGTTTTATGTTGATTTCGAGCGATCGAAACCGAGACCACTTAGAACATCTGAAACAAGCTGGCGTACTAGCCTTACTGCCTAAGCCTTTCAGTCAAAAAGACTTAAAAAGAGCCATCCATGCCACGCTCGACCTGATTACGGAAGAAGAACTTGATCTAGAGATGTTTGATCCCAAAACACTTAGAGTGCTGGTGACAGACGATAGTCCAATGGCGCAAAAACACGTCGCCAAAACATTAAACAGCATGGGAATTGAGGAAATTGAATTTGCAGAAAACGGAAAAGAAGCGATTGCACTACTGCATGAAATGACTTTCGATTTGATCGTCACAGACTATAACATGCCTGAAATGGACGGCAGAGAGCTCACAGAAGCCGTTCGTAATGATCCTGAACTCGCCCACATTCCAATTTTAATGGTCAGCTCTAATTCTGACAGCAGCCAGCTATCCAATATCACACAAGAAGGTGTGGACGCTATTTGCGGCAAACCCTTTGAACCAAGCGTTGTTAGAAAGCTACTCGCCAAAATTCTGAGTTAGTTTTACAACGTCAAAACAACCGTCTAAATACAACAAAGCAGAAAATAAAAAAGGAGCATCAATAGAGGCTCCTTTTTAGTACAAACAGCAATTAAAGCTCTGTGATTACGAGTCTCGCAGCAACGACGCTTTCAAGAGGTCATTCACTATCACTTTATTGGCATCAGGAAAGTCATAAGACGCGAGATCAGACATAGCTACCCAACGCACTTCTTGACCCTCTTTACCAACAGGATCACCTTCAAAGCCAGTCACTTTGTAAAAACAAAGCTCAACCTGTTTATCCCCATAGTCATGAGCAATGGTCTTAAAATACGCATACTCAGTAACCGTTATTCCGCACTCTTCTTTTAATTCTCTTATCAAGGCGGCGTCTGCTGGCTCAGACTGCTCACACTTACCACCTGGAAATTCCCAAAGATTACCTTGATGCTGATTTGACTGCCTCAAAGCAATAAAAACAGCACTATCACGTAAAATAATACCAACGGCAACTTTTATCAACATTAGGTGCGATACTCTGCATTGATGGTGACGTATTCATGAGAAAAGTCGGTTGTCCATACCGTATCTGTGGCTTGCCCCATACCAAGATCGACCACAATATGGATCTCCTGTGGTGCCATCGCCTGCTTGCCATGCTCTTCCAAGTAATCTGGCGAACGGCCACCATCTCGGGCGATTTCAAAACCGTTAATGTGAAGCTGAACCCGATCCACATCAAGATTATCCACTCCAGCACGACCCACAACCGCCAAAATGCGCCCCCAGTTCGGATCTGAAGCAAACAGCGCTGTTTTAACTAAAGG
>CAZBUC010000120.1:0-7093 GCA_964494965.1 uncultured Maribrevibacterium sp. | reverse complement strand
GAGAATCGCTACAAAGCACCATATCGACATTATTGGCGCTGCGCAAAACCTACCCCATATTGGCTGAAATACATTTAGAAGACGACGCCTTGTATCGTCATACGCATCTTGACCATATTCAATGGCTCAATGAACAAAACTTGCCCATGACGGAAGCGGATTGGACTCAAAGTGAACGCCATTATCTTAGCCTAGTACTTACCACTGCGGACCTATCCAGCCGCATTTGGATCGTCTTTTATCGCGCTGACAAGGCCTTAACTGTCCCCTTACCCACGAAAGCTCATACGCTGGAAACGCTTTATCAAACACCGGGCATGAGCCTAGCCGGTAAAGCATTAGAGTGCGCGTACCGAGGGGTTTTTGTCGGCAAATACTAGGCGCTTACAAATACTAGGCGTTTACAAATACTAAGGTGTGACTGTCTCCTGATAACGGAACTGCAAATCCGCTAATCGCTTATACAAGGCACAACTGACTAATAACTCCTTGTGAGTGCCTTGAGCAATGATCTCCCCTTGATCCATCACTATGATGCGATCTGCGTTCAACACAGTCGCTAAACGATGGGCAATAACCAAGGTGGTTTTGCCCTTCATCAGTGGCTCCAGTGCGGTTTGCACCTTGCTCTCACTTTGGGCATCTAACGCACTGGTGGCTTCATCCAACAGTAAGATGGGGGCATTTTTTAATATCGCACGGGCAATGGCAATACGCTGTCTTTGTCCCCCTGACAAGCGCACACCGTCTTCTCCTAACCGTGTTTCGTACCCCTGATCTAACTCAGTGATGAAGGCATGGGCATTGGCCTGTTCTGCCGCCTGCTGCACCACATGATGGGAGGCAAGACGATTGGCATAGCCTAAGTTGTCATAGACGGTTTGATCAAACAGCACGGTTTCTTGTGGCACCAAAGCAAAGCACGAGCGCAAATCACTTAAAGTAGATTCTCGGATATTGCTACCCGCTAGAGTAATCTGCCCTTGTTGTGGATCGTAAAATCGCAACAATAGCTCAAATAAGGTCGATTTACCGGCTCCAGAGGGTCCAACCAGTGCCACCATCTCACCTTGTTTGATTGAAAAAGTCAGATTTTTTAACGCCGCGTAATCGGGACGAGTGGGATAACGGAACTCAACATGATCAAATTGAATGAGAGCAGCACCTTGAGGAATCGCTTCTATATTTTTCACCGAAAAAGGCAAGGAGCCATTCATTACGGCACTGCGCGCACTGAGTAACTCCATAATGCGCTCAGCCGCCCCAGCGGCTCTTTGCAGCTCTCCCATGACTTCAGAAATCGCCGCTAATGACCCGGCCACAATCACAGAATAAAATAAAAAACTGGCCAGATCACCAGCACTGATGGCACCAGAAATAACGTCTTTTCCGCCAAACCACAGCATGACGCCGATTCCGCTCATAGACAGCAAAATCACCATCAGAGTCAACCAAGAACGCTGCTGGATACGCTTTACACTGACATCAAAGGCACGTTCTACCGTGTCGGAAAAGCGTTGTACATCATGCTGTTCATGACTAAAGGCTTGCACTACCTTGATGTGTCGCAGCGCTTGTGACAAATATCGTCCTACGTTGGCGACTTCATCCTGACTGTCACGGGACAAGCGCCTTACTCGTCGACCAAAGAACAACACAGGGACAATCACAAAGGGCACGCAGGCCAGTAAAATGAGAGTGAGTTTAAAGTGCATTATCAACAGAAATAGGACCCCGCCAAACAACATCAAGCTGTTACGCAAGGCGATAGACAAAGAAGACCCTATCACGCTTTGCAAAAGCGTTGTGTCTGCGGTAATACGGGATTGAATTTCACTCGGAGAGTTGTCTTCAAAAAAAGAGGGAGAAAGGCTTAATAGATGAGCAAACACCGCCTGCCGAAGGTCAGCGACGACTCTCTCACCAATCCATGACACCAAGTAAAAGCGACAAAAGCTGCCCACCCCCAGCAACAACACCAAGCCTAAAAACACCATCAAGGCATACGTCAGTGCGGTTTCAGACCCAGACGCAAGCCCGTTATCAATCAATAACTGCACGCCCTTGCCTAAACTCAGCATGGTGGCAGCGGTGATCACTAAAGCCAGCAACGCCAGTGCCATTTGACGACGATAAGGGCGTAAATACGGAATCAGTATGCTAAGGCTGTTGCCACCACTCGCTGGTGTATCCGTTGGTGTCGATGACTGTTTCATGGGCAAACCTAGTAGAATGGATGAATCCCACCACTTTACCTTATTCTTTCCCTATTGATTAAGGAAATATCACGCAGTGAGCTAGGTACAAGCCACCCTAAGCCCATTACTGATGTGCCGACTGGAAGCCCATTCTAAAACCACCCCAGTGCTTGCCATTAACAAAAATAGGCACCGAAAGATCATGAAGGATTTCTCCCGTATCACGCTTATAGGTTTGCAGCAAAAACGAGTCTGTGTGCGCACCACATCGACGCCCTGTGGCATCGTTAAAAATGCGTTTAGTACGATTGCTCAACAAGTCTTTTTCATAGTCGCCAGTCAATGGCTGACTGAATTTTTTGTTGTGCGTTGGAAAATAACCATTCACATCGACTGCACCAGCGAACATGACGTCTTTATAATTGTCTAAAATCGCCTCTTGAACCGACGGAAACATCCTATCGGTAAAAGCATCATAGGGGGTGCTGAATTTTTCGGGACGAGTCCCCTTTATTGGCTGATAGTCTGTTGAAAATACCGCCTGCTGGGTTAAATCGCCCTTTGCAATGGCCTCTTCCAATATGTGTCCAATGGATTGGGCTGACGCCTTACACACACCAAGCAGTTCAGAGAAAAACAACGTCTGATCCAGCTTAGCCAGCTCTCTAAAAACTACTTCGGCTCCATTACTCAGTGTGGCTGACTGTTTTGAAAGGTGATCGCTGCGCGAAGAAATATCTTGTAACGAGTGACGAATGCGAGAGATAGAGCCGTTAATCTGAGTGCTGGTCGCACCCAACTCTTCCCCTGCACGCTCAACATCTGACAACACAACTGAGGCATTTTGGACCTCCTGCGTTAATGAAATAAAGCGCTGCGCTTCGCCAAGAAGCGTGTCAGATAAGGCGTCTGTTAAGGATTTTAGGGACACCATTTCATGGTTAGTTAACTCACTGTTTTTACGAACGTCGGTTAACAAGCTAGAGATCTGTGCCGATGCGTCCGCACTTTTGCCCGCTAATGCTCGCACTTCATCGGCTACCACAGCAAAACCTCGCCCTTGCTCACCGGCGCGCGCAGCTTCAATCGCTGCATTTAAGGCCAGTAAATTCGTCTGTTCAGACACCCCTTTGATCACCGCCGTTATACTGTCAATATCGTCGGCACTCTTGGTTAACAAAGCCAACTGTTCACTCGCCGTCTGAACCTTTTGCGTTAATTCGTTAATCTGCTCAGCACTTTGTGACAAAGCGGTTTGTGCGGTTCGGCTCGACTGAGCGGTGTCGCTCATTGTACTTGCAAGCTGCCCTAAATTATTGGATAGGGTTAAGCCTGTTTGCGATAGCGACTCAACGGCTTGGGTGATCTGCTCACTGTCGTCTCGGGTGTGATGAATGTCTTTGCTCAGCGTATCTACAAAGTAAGATACTTCGGCTGCGCCAATGGCCATTTTAGACGTAGCCTTGGTCACGGTTTTACTGACGTCTGACACGCTCACATTGCTACCGACAACGGATACGCTCGCAGGTGATGATAAAGACTCATTATGAGCCTGATGTTCGTTTTTGTGGCGGTAAAAACACGCGCCCCCTATCAGTAAACTTAAGGCAATGCCAATACCGGCATAAGGTAAGGCGATTGCGCCCTGCGAAGTACCAAACACCAAAAGCACAAACAGACTCAACACACCGCTTAACTGAAAGTACACCATCGTTTTTCCTATCTACCCGTTTTTAATTTTCTAGTGTTTAGTGATGACTGTAAAAAAACAATATAAAAACCTTTATATAAGACTAAAGTTGTAGCCCATGCCTCAATGGATTGATCGGCCTCTTTTTTAAACACTTGATGCCGCTTTTTACCTTATATTTTTGGCCATGCGTAATTCACATTTCAATAACTTAAATAATCTATCCATCAAATTAATATAAAGTGAATTGCTTATCCCTAAATACCCTTATAAAGGACATAAAAAGCAAAGTTTTTCTCTTTCATTCCTACTACACTAGAAAAAGGCGCCCATGAAGCGCTACAACAATAATACAATTCGTCGCGCACAATCTGCCGATGTCAAAAGAGGACAACATCATGATTTCCGAAAAGTCTCAAAACACATCTTTCTACCTTGAATTGGGTCAACTGACGGCCGAAAGCGTTAATCATCTTGCCCCTTCCTTTGACCATTTGCCGCCTAATCCCTACGCTGATGGCGAATTTCGTCTGCGTCGCTACTCACGCTTTACCGTTGAACAAGGGGCGCTGAATCGCTTGCCAACGCAAACCTTTGTGCAAGATAAAAGCATCAACCATTTCCAAGGTGATGTGGTTCGCAGCTACGAAGAAATTGACGATAGTATTGTCCGAGATGGTGCCTTTGTTGAACTGTTTCAGCACTTTCAAACCATGGCAAACGTGGCAGACGGAACACCAATAGAAGTTCATCAACTGCGTATCTTTGCTGACCATAAAAGCGCTGAAGTTGCACCAGAAGGCGTTCACCAAGACGGATTCGATCGCATTGGCATCTATGTCATGCAACGCCACAATATTGAAGGCGGCAGCATCAATGTGCATCTAGACAAGAACAGCCCAGCACTGATCAGCCACCACTTTGATAAAGGCGAATTTGTCGTACTCAATGATCGTAAATTTTTCCATAGCGCCCAACCTATCCAGCCAACAAACGGCGACAAGGGCTATATGGACGTGTTCGTGCTTACCGCTAACTTAGTGCATTAATTACACAACACAAAAATCATTGCTTCTTACCCACAAGCATCTATAAAGTGACGGCCAATCTCCGTCACTTTTTTATTTTCCAAATGTGATTTTTTTTAGTATTTCACTGCCTTGCATGATATAAAGATTGCATCATTTTTTTGTATAACTCTATAAAATCAGGTAGTTGTCGTGGTAGATGCAATCACTCTAGGTGTTGACGATACAAGTAAACCGCAACAGAACCTTGCGAATGTGTCAAAAAAACGTGTGCTCATCATCGAAGATATTGGTGAAATGCGGCTGATGCTCAAATCTTTAATGACGTCATTGGGCTATTCCAATATTGATGTGGAGCCGTCTGGCCAAGCCGCTATCAAACGCATTCTCGAAAGACCCTATGATATTGTTTTATCAGACTATAATTTGGGGGGCAGTATTGATGGCCAGCAAATTCTAGAAACCGCACGTAAAAACTACTCCCAAGATCACTCCACCATTTTCATCATGATCACCGCGGATACCGCCTATGAAAGTGTGGTAAGTGTCTTAGAGTACCAACCCGACAGTTATCTGGTTAAGCCCTTTCCACCTACGGCTTTCTATCGTCGTTTGGAAAGAGTTAAGCTGCAAAAGAAAGCCTTTAAAGGCATTAACGACGCGCGAAAAAAATCCGACTTTGATGCGATGGAAGCACAAGCCAAAGAAACCATGGCGCATTCACCCCATTACGCCAGTCAGTGCTTAAAAGTCATTGGTGAATCCCTGTATGAACGTGGCCGTTATAAAGACGCCAAAAATCACTACATGCTGGTGACGCATAAAAATAAGAATCTGGCCTGGGCTCATTACGGTATTGCCTTGTGTGAGCTAAAGCTTGGAACCGTAGCGGCTGCGGTGAAAAAATTCGAGCACACGATCAGTTTAAGCCGCTATTTTTTATCGGCTTATGATCAATTAGCCGACGCCCACGAAAGCCTTGGCAATGAGAAAGCAGCACAAGACGCTATGATAGCGGCACTGGAAGTATCACCACGGGCGTTTGAACGTGCGCTACGTCTGGCACAAATTAGTATGAAGATAAAAGATTGGCCCAATGCGGAACAGGGTTACTCTCGTTTGATTCGTTTAACCCGAGACACCCCGAATGAAAAAGTTGAGTATTATTACGACTACCTAAAGTGTTTGACCAGCATGATGGCAAGTAAAGATGACAACGCCAAACTCGCCGACAAATTCAAGCGCACACTGGCTCGGTTACGTTCTTTTGGTAAAACCAACCCCGCCGCTATGTCAAATTCGTTTCGGATTGAAATACAGCAATTTCTCAATCGTGGCCACCAAGGCGAAGCCATTAAGTCATGGACACGATGGAGCCAAATGATCAAATCAGGTAAAGCATCGGCGCTGAGCGAGGCTCAACAGTACACGCTTAAAAAACACCTTGGCTTGCTGTAATTTTTCTACCTCGTTATCCACTTCGTCTCGTCTAAATAAAACACAACAATAGGGAGAAAAGTCTAGATGACAACATTAATGCAAGGATTGCATACTCTATTCGGCTTCGAGCGTTTTCGCGAAGGACAACAACAAACCATAGAACAACTGCTAAGCGGGCACTCCTCGCTTGCGGTATTTCCGACCGGTTCCGGTAAATCCCTGTGTTATCAATTTACCGCGACTCAATTACCCAACTTAACCTTGGTCATCTCGCCATTAATCGCCTTAATGCATGACCAATTGGCATTTTTAAACGCCAAAGGCATTCCAGCCGCTTGCCTCGATTCCAGCCAAAGCAAAGATGAAAGCCAAGCCGTTATGTCTGGCGTGCAGAATGGCACCATTAAGATTTTGATGATTTCGGTTGAGCGCTTTAAAAACGAGCGTTTTCGACGCTTTATTAAACACATCCCCATTTCTATGCTAGTGGTGGATGAAGCCCATTGTATTTCAGAATGGGGCCATAACTTTCGACCTGACTATTTAAAGCTGCCCTCTTATCAACAAGAACTCGCCATACCATTGGTCTTACTGCTAACCGCCACCGCGACTCGTCGTGTGCAACGAGATATGGCACAAAAGTTTGCGATTCACCCTCAGCACATAGTGCAAACCGGCTTTTATCGACACAACTTAGATATTGATCTTATCCCCATACAAAGCCATCAAAAGCTAAC
>CAZBUC010000119.1:0-7203 GCA_964494965.1 uncultured Maribrevibacterium sp. | reverse complement strand
GACCGATTACAAAAAAAATGAATTAATCGAACGCGTTGAAGTTGAAATTAACGAACACTTCAACAAGGCTGAAGCCGAAAACATTATCCAACTGGCCCATTTGTACTTCCAGGACTCACTGACGGAAGATTTGGCCAACGAATCCATTGAAAACCTGTATGGCACTATCGTATGCCTATGGGATTTCCTACAACAACGTCCAAATAACCAGCCTAAAGTTCGTGTTTACAATCCGAACTACGAAGAGCACAGCTGGCAGTCTACGCACACTGTGATAGAAGTATTGACCAGTGATATGCCTTTCTTAGTGTCTTCTTTTAATATGGCATTGGTTCGTCTAGGTCATACCATACACATGACCTCACACCCTGCTGTGCCCGTTGATCGTAACGAAAAAGGCGAACTTATTCGCATTAACATGGCATCGGATGCGCAAGAAGCATTAATGCGTTTCGAAATCGACCGTTTATCTGACGTTAACTTACTCGAAAACATCAAAAAAGAACTGCTCAACAGCTTGAAAGATGTCAAAAAGACGGTAGCTGATTGGCCGACAATGAAGAGCAAGCTGAACAGCATCATTGAAGAATCTGCTCAGCTCGACCATTTGAAGGGCAACGAAGAGCACCAAGAAATTCTAGATTTTTTACGTTGGGTAGAAAACGATCATTTCACATTCATTGGCTTTCGTGCGTACGATCTTGCGATTGAAGGAAATGAAACACATCTTAAACTTGTTGACGGTTCAGGATTGGGTACCTTCCGCGATCTAGATGACAAGAAAGTGAAACGCGACATTGTCTTGCATGACAATCTTGCCAAGCTTGCGGTTGATAGTACTAACATTCTTATCTTGACCAAATCCACCGCCATTTCAACGGTCCATCGTCCGGTGCATTTAGACTATTTAGGCATCAAACGCTTTGATAAAAAAGGCAATGTCATTGGTGAGTGGCGCTTCTTTGGTTTGTACTCTTCTGCGGCTTACATTGCCCGCTTGCAGGATGTTCCACTGTTGCGCAAAAAGCTCGACATCATTGTGGAAAAAGCCAATGTGGATCCCAATAGCCACAAGGGTAAAAACCTTAAGCACATTCTCAACAGCTACCCACGTGATGAAATGTTGCAAGCGCCTGTCGATGAGCTTTTCAGCACCATTGAAAGCATCTTAGCGATCCAAGAGCGTCGCCAATTACGCGTCTTTTTACGTAAAGACATTTATGGCCGTTTCTTGAATGCTTTGGTCTACGTACCAAGAGATCGTTACAACACAGAACTGCGTATCAAGATGCAAGATATCTTAATGGACGCTTGTAACGGAACCAGCTCTGAATTTAACGTACAGTTCTCTCAGCTGGTATTGGCACGAGTCAACTTCACCATTCAGATTGCAGACCCAAAAAACAGCCCTACCATCGACGCCGAAGACATTCAGCGCAAGATGCAAGATGCAATGAGTTCATGGGAAGACAAACTACTCATGGCGCTGCACAAAAATCACGGTGAAGAAAGCGGCAACCAACTTTTTAACAGTTATGCGCCTTATTTACCTGCGGCCTACCGAGAAGACTTTTCTCCTAATGCCGCTGTGTTAGACATTGAGCGATTGAGTCAATTGGGCAGTGAGGGTGACATTTCTACGCATCTTTATCGCCAAGTTGGCCAAGTAAAAAATCACTATTACTTTAAGATCTACGGATCGGGCACCACACTTATCTTGTCCGATGTATTACCTATTTTGGAATACATGGGATTGCGTGTGCTCGAAGCGCGTCCTTACGAGCTGGATCAAGATGGCGATGGCTCTGCCAACACTTGGGTGGTTGAGTTTGCCATCAGTGTAGACGCCGATGTGAATCTGGAGAAAAATGCCCAACGCATGGCATTCCAAGACGCCTTCAATCAAGTATTCCATCGCAGCGTCGAAAACGACCGCTTCAATGCACTGGTTCTGAACGCTTCATTAACGTGGCGTCAAGTCACTATGTTGCGTGCCTTAACGAAATACTTGATGCAGCTACAAGTGCCGTTTTCTTTGCAATACATGCAACAAACGCTTGAGAAAAACGCGCCTATCGCCCGCTTACTTGTGCAATTATTTGAACAACGCTTTGACCCAAGCCTAACCACAAAACGCGACGAAAAAGAGCAAAAAATTCTCGATAAAATTGTCGCAGAATTGGATCAAGTGGCTAACCTTGACGAAGATCGTATCCTGAAACACTACCTGTCTGTCATTCAGGCCATGTTGCGTACCAACTTCTATCAAGCCAATGACGAAGGTAAAACAAAAGGCTACGTGTCCTTCAAATTAGACCCGTCGCTTATTCCTGCGGTGCCATTACCACGACCAAAATTCGAAATTTTCGTTTACGCACCTTGGGTAGAAGGTGTTCACATGCGTGGTGGCAAGGTCGCACGTGGTGGTCTGCGTTGGTCTGATCGTATGGAAGACTTCCGCACTGAAGTACTTGGCCTAGTAAAAGCCCAGATGGTGAAAAACGCCGTTATTGTTCCTTCTGGCGCTAAAGGCGGTTTCGTCGCAAAACAACTCAAAAAGAATGCCTCTCGCGAAGAAGTGCAAGCCGAAGTGGTTCACTGCTACACCACCTTTATCAGTGGTTTGCTCGACATCACAGACAACCTTGTCCAAAACGAAGTGGTCCCTCCACTGTCGGTTCTTCGTTACGATGAAGACGACCCATACTTGGTTGTTGCGGCGGATAAAGGCACGGCCACCTTCTCTGATTTGGCGAACAGCATTTCAGCGAAATACGGCTTCTGGTTAGGTGATGCCTTCGCATCAGGTGGCTCCAATGGTTACGACCATAAAAAAATGGGCATTACGGCGCGTGGTGCTTGGGAATCGGTTAAACGTCAATTCAAAGAAATTGGCATTGATTGCCAAACCACAGACTTCACCACCGTGGGCATCGGTGACATGGCGGGAGACGTATTCGGTAACGGTATGTTGCTGTCAAAACACATTCGCCTAGTCGCAGCCTTTAACCACATGCATATCTTCATCGACCCTACACCAGATGCGGAAACGTCTTTTGTTGAGCGCGAACGTATGTTTAAGTTGCCACGCTCGTCTTGGGAAGATTACAACAAAGAGCTGATTTCAAAAGGCGGCGGTATTTTCAATCGCTCCGCGAAATCCATTCCGATCAATGCCGACATCCGTAAAGCATTGGGTATCGAAGGCAACGTCAAGTCCATGGCCCCCACTGATTTGATCAATGCCATCTTAAAAGCGCCCGTAGACCTGCTTTGGAACGGCGGTATCGGTACTTACGTTAAATCTGAGACAGAGTCTCATGCGGACGCTGGAGACAGTGCAAATAACGGCCTGCGCGTTAACGGCAAAGAGTTGCGTTGCAAAATTGTTGGCGAAGGCGGTAACTTAGGGTTAACTCAACTAGGTCGTATTGAATTTGCGCAAAAAGGTGGCTTAATCAGCACGGACGCTATTGATAACTCGGCGGGCGTAGACAGCTCGGATCACGAAGTAAACATCAAGATCCTACTTAACCGCGTAGTGGAAAATGGTGATCTAACCGAAAAACAACGCAATAGCTTATTAGCAGAAATGACAGATGAAGTGGGCAAACTCGTATTGCGCCATAACCGTGGCCAAAGCCACCTACTGTCTTTGGCTAATGCACAGGCACCTGAGCGCTTAGCCGATCATTGGCGCCTGATTCAGTCGTTGGTTCGAGAAGGCCGCTTAAACCGTGAAATCGAATACTTGCCAAGCGACGCTCAGATCAAGAGACGCTTGAATAAAGGGCTTGGTTTAACTCGTCCTGAGATTTCTGTTCTGTTGGCGTATTCCAAAATCAAGCTGTCTGAGCAATTAGTCGAAGACGGTATTGGTGAAGACGTTGATTTAACAACGCAAATCAACGAATATTTCCCGACGCAACTCACCAAGCATTTTGGTGGTCTAATGGCGTCACACCCCTTGATTCAAGAAATCATCGCAGGCCACGTAACGAATAACCTTGGCAACCGCATGGGCCCTACTTTCACGACACACGTGCAAGAAGAAACCAGTGCGTCAGCGCTCAACGTGGTTCGCGCTTACATGGCCGCAGAAGACATCTTTGGTATCTCTGAGCTTTGGAACGCGATCAATGATTTAGACTTCATAGTGTCGAACTCCGTATTAAATGATTTACTCATTCAAATACAGGGCCTAGTAGAACGCACCACTTTGTGGTTGTTGCGTAACACACGTGACAATATGTCTATTCAGCGCTTAAAAGACACTTATAAGCCCGGTGTTGAAGTGATTAGAGCAAATATGCAGGCCATTTTAACGGAGTCTAGTCAGTCGCATTTAGCGGATATGGCAGCTAAGTTGGTCGAGCAAAATATCCCCGCCGATGTGGCGGAAAGATTGTCTTCGTTGCATTACCTATTCTACGGATTGGATATTATTCGGGTGGCAACCAATACTGAAACCGAAGTCCTCGATGTTGCTCAAACGTATTTTGCGCTAGAAATGGACTTAGAGCTTCATTGGTTACGTAATAAGGTCAGTGCATTAACCGCTGATGACATGTGGCAACGACGTGCGAAAGGTGGACTGGGCGATGAAATCGATAACAGTCTACGAACCCTCACTCAAGAGGTCATTCAATCTAGTGCAGACATCAAGAAACTCGAGGAGCGCTTATCTCATTGGCGCGAATCAAACAGCGACAGCGTTCACCACTACCACACCACTTTTAATGAAATAAAAGCGGAAAGCGACTTATCGCTTGCTATGGTGACGGTGGCGATTCGTGAGTTGAGAAACCTGATGTAAACCAAAAAAGGTGGTCGCACTGGCGACCACCCATTTAAAAGAGGTCTTTTTTAGATATGGATAGAAAAGTGACACAACAAGTAACGAGAGCAACCTTTGACGAAGTAATGGTTCCAAATTATGCTCCTTCTGCCATCATTCCAGTACGCGGAAAAGGTTCTCGCGTATGGGATAAAGAAGGTAAGGAATACGTCGATTTTGCCGGTGGTATTGCCGTAACAGCGCTGGGTCATTCTCACCCAACATTGGTTAATGTTATGTGTGAGCAAGCTGGACAACTGTGGCACCTAGCCAACGTCATGACTAACGAGCCAGCACTGCGTTTAGCGAAAAAATTGACAGAGAAAACCTTCGCAGATCGAGTCTTCTTTGCGAACAGTGGTGCGGAAGCCAATGAAGCCGCGTTCAAATTGGTTCGTCGTTACGCGTTTGATCACTTTGGTCCAGAAAAACATGAAATCATTGCTTTCAATAAATCTTTTCATGGTCGTACTCTGTTTACCGTCTCTGTTGGTGGTCAAGCTAAATACAAGGAAGGTTTTGAACCGACACCCGGTGGCATCAAACATTGCGACTACAATGATATTGAGCAGCTAAGAGCGTTAGTCAGCGATAAAACCTGCGCTATTGTTATGGAACCGATTCAAGGTGAAGGCGGTATCATCCCTGCCGATCTAGAATTTGCCAAGCAAGTGCGCGAGTTATGTGACCAATACAACGCATTGTTGGTTTATGATGAGGTTCAGTCTGGTGTAGGCCGTACAGGCACCTTGTACGCTTACGAGCAACTTGGTGTGACACCTGACGTACTCACTACCGCAAAAGCACTGGGCAATGGTTTCCCAGTCGGTGCCATGCTAGCCACTGAACAAGCAGCGAAAAGCTTAGCTTTTGGTACCCATGGCAGTACGTATGGTGGCAACCCTATGGCGTGTTCTATTGCCGAAGCCGTGATTGATATCGTCGACACACCTGAGGTGCTTAGTGGCGTTTCTATGCGCCACGACCTTTTTGTGGCGGGCTTAAAAGCCATTAACGAAAAGTACCACGTTTTTAAAGACATTCGTGGTATGGGTCTGTTACTTGGCGCTGAAGTCATCGACAGCCTTGCTGGAAAAGCCGGTGAGATTGTCAAGGCCGCCGCAGAAGAAGGTTTGTTTGTGTTGGTAGCGGGCCCTAACGTACTGCGTATGGCGCCCTCTCTCATCATTACAGAGCAAGACATTGCCGATGGTCTTGCTCGTCTTGATAAAGCCATTGCCACCGTCGTGGCAAACAATCAAGCCGCGTAGCAATTAAGCTTCTTAGCTGTATCCTGTTAGCACACAATGATTAAAATCGGGCAATGGCCCGATTTTTTTGTCTTTTTTTATTTGTTTTTATTCATTTTTTTCAAGCACCCCTGTTATTGTGATTCTTTCTTGTCTGGTTTAAGCTCACAGCACGATTTAAATCCCCTATCCTAAATCCATGATTTACGTGACGGTTAACTAACCAAGAGAAACGACGCCGTGTTTGATTCTTTTTTTCCTAAGCCCAAGCTTTTTTTTCTGAGTTTCGCTTTATGGGCCATTGCCTGTGTTCTAAGCTGGTATTTTTTTGTACAAGATTTAGGTCATGTATTGAGCCTAGGGACCCTGTTTGGTGTCCACTTTCCTGATGCTTTAGCGGAAGGAGCTGACGCCGCTGCCCAAACCGCTTTTCAGAGTGCACAAAAAACCGCGTTAAATGTGTGGCTGTACCAATACATGGCCGTGTGTTATGGCCTGTTTATTGGAGCCTGGATCGCTTATGGTGGCCAAAAGTGGGCGAAATGGTCTGTCATTGGCTCAGGCTTAATTGTCTTTATTACCTGGTTCCAAGTACAAGTCAGTGTCATGCTAAACGAATGGTATGGTAGCTTTTATGATCTTATCCAGAATACCTTGGCGGCCCCAAACAGCATACCTTTAGCGGACTATTACGCCGAGCTATCAACCGTTGCTGTTATCATTTTGGTTGCTATCACAGTGTCTGTATTGAGTAATTTTTTCATCAGCCACTATGTGTTTCGCTGGCGAACCGCTATGACGAGTTATTACACATCTAAATGGCAGCAGGTGCGTCATATCGAAGGGGCATCACAACGTATCCAAGAAGATACCATGCGTTTTGCTTCCATTGTAGAAGGGTTAGGCGTGAGTTTGCTTCGCTCTGTGATGACCTTGATTGCCTTTCTACCCATTTTATGGGGGCTTTCTGGCTACGTAAAAGAGCTGCCTTTGATTGGTGAAGTGCCCCAAGCGCTCGTGTTTACCGCTATTATTTGGTCTATTTTTGGTACCCTATTGTTGGCCTTGGCAGGCATAAAACTACCCGGATTGGAATTTAAAAACCAACGCGTGGAA
>CAZBUC010000118.1:0-7225 GCA_964494965.1 uncultured Maribrevibacterium sp. | reverse complement strand
GCCTTCAATCATCACCTGCACATCGTATTCCCAAGCAATTTTTGTCAATTCGCCCAAGGTGCGAAGCTCCGACATTTGCGCTTCGTCATTGGCGTCCATAATAGACCCCGGACGCAAGCCATCACCAAGCGACAAAGCCACATCGTATTCCGCACACAACGCACAAATTTCACGGAAACGCTCATAAAGAAAACTCTCTTTGTGGTGCGCCAAACACCATTTCGCCATGATGGAACCACCACGAGACACTATGCCTGTAAGACGTTTGGCGGTCATCGGCACGTAGCGCAACAACACACCCGCGTGAATAGTGAAATAGTCGACACCCTGCTCTGCTTGCTCAATCAAGGTATCGCGGAAAACGTCCCAATTTAGATTTTCCGCCACGCCATCCACTTTCTCTAAGGCTTGATAGATGGGTACGGTACCAATAGGAACCGGCGAGTTACGCAAAATCCACTCGCGGGTTTCATGAATGTTTTTACCCGTCGATAAATCCATCACGGTATCTGCGCCCCAACGGGTCGACCAGACCAGTTTTTCTACTTCCTCTTCGATAGACGACGTCACGGCTGAGTTACCAATATTGGCATTGACCTTCACCAAGAAGTTACGGCCAATGATCATTGGCTCGGATTCAGGGTGATTGATGTTATTGGGAATAATAGCGCGACCTCGAGCGACTTCGTCGCGAACAAACTCGGGGGTAATACGGGTTTGTAGGTTCGCGCCAAAGCTTTGACCTGGATGCTGCTTTAGTAACAATTCGCTCTTAATGGCATCAATATTTTGGTTTTCACGCAGTGCAATGTATTCCATCTCTGGCGTAACAATGCCTTGACGTGCGTAATGCATTTGCGTCACACACTTACCTTGGCGAGCCTTACGTACTTTAGGTAAGGCTTTAAAGCGTAACTCGTCCAGCGCCGCGTTTTCCAGACGAGATTGAGCAAACTGAGAAGACACACTTGGCAATACTTCCGTGTCACCGCGCTTTTCGATCCAAGACTCACGCATGGGCGCCAAGCCACGATACACATCTATGTTTTCTTGTGGATCCGCATAAGGACCAGAGCAGTCGTAAACATAAATCGCTTCATTGGGCTCGAAGGTTAAATTGTCGGGATCCGATCCAATGGGGGTATCGGTCAGATTGATCTTACGCATGGGAACGCGGATAGAGTCGTCAGAGCCTGTTAAATAAATGCGCTCGGACGCAGGAAAAGGTTTGGCCTGCAATGACTCGATAAAGGATTTCGCCGCTTGGCGTGATTCTTCACGAGACTGTTTTTTAGATAAATTCGCTGAGCTTTGGTGTAACTCATTACTAGTAGACATAAGCGCTTCCCTTATTATTAAAATGGAGAATGGCTTGTCTGGGGTGCTGTTTCACAACGATTAACGCACTACAGGCGTTGATTGCAAAACATGAACCCTGAATTTTAGTAGAAAGGACGCTTTCAATGATATGACCGCATCGGTTCCATAAAAATCAGGAGTTCATTCGATGCAGAAAAGAAAAATGGAGACTTTCTTGTTTCCTACGCGGGTATTAGCCCGATCAGGTTCTGCGGATCCCGCATTTAATGATGCGATCTCAGCCAAATGGCACTCCGACAAGTAGAGTGGAGTATACTCAGTCTTATCGGAATGTAAACACCCACATTTCCAATGGGTGTTTAGTAAACGCAAGAACCAAAAAGCTATTCGCCTTGCATTTCCAGCGCCATTTTATAAAGATAATTTTTCTTTTCACCGGTTAATTTGGCTGCCATAGCGGCCGCTTGCTTAACCGGTAAATCTTCCAACAAAATAGTAAGAATACGCTTCGCTTCTAGCTCGGCTTCGTCACCACTTTCTTGCGTGAAACTCAGCATAACAACAAACTCGCCACGCATTTGGTTGGCATCTACATCAAACTGAGCCAGAATTTCAGACGCTGTGCCCGACAAAAACGTCTCGAAGGTTTTAGTTACTTCACGGGCTAATACTAATTGTGCGTCATCGCCATAAACTTTTTGTACATCCGTTATGGAGTCATAAACACGGTGCGTAGATTCATAAAATACAACCGTGCCAACCTGCTTCTTCCAAGATTCAAATAAGTCGCAACGACCTTTTGACTTAGCCGGCACAAAGCCCGCAAAAAAGAACTGGTCCGTTGGTAACCCAGAAGCGCATAGCGCCGCAACCAGAGCACAAGCTCCAGGAATAGGCACAACTTTATGGCCTTTTTCACGTAGTGCATGTACGACATGATAACCAGGATCAGAAATCAATGGTGTGCCAGCATCGGAAACCAAAGCCACGTTTTTACCGTCATCCAACAGACTGGCAACATAATCAGCTTTGTCTTTTTCATTGTGGTCATGAATGGAAAATAATTTCGCCTCAATGGCAAAATGGTTCAATAAACGGCGGGTGTGTCGCGTATCTTCCGCAGCAATATAATCCACGGCCCTGAGAGTTTGCTCGGCCCTTTTACTGAAATCGTCTAAATTGCCAATTGGGGTTGCAACTATGTACAACGACCCTCTCGCATCGTTTGAACTATGTGATACCATGTAACCTCTTTTCTTTGTCATTTTATAAGCTTATGAGCCTACCTAATTACCGCATCATATCATTAACCTTGTGTACTTTTCTGTTAAGTGCATGTAATTCCGTGAATTTAAACACGGACGCACCACCAACAAGTACGCAAATCGTTAACAGCGAACAAAAAGAAGAAAGAATACTTCCGCCCAGCATTTATCACCCAAGAAATACCTCTGATATTTCGCCCGCTATGGCGGAGAATTATCGTATTGCAAGAACCTATTTTGATGAAGGTGAATTCCAGAAATCCGTTGACACCTTAACCATGTACGTTTTGCCCTTGATGTCCTCTATTCAGTTTGATGCTTATTTGTTGGCAGCACTTGCTGCATCAAATTTGGATAACGCCACTGACGCCATGGTTTTTATTAATCAAGCAAACCAACTAGTCGCTGCAAACCATCCAGACAATCAAAATGCACTCAAGGAAACCAAAGCGAGCATTTTAGAACATTTTGGAAATTGGCCAAACGTTGTCACTTTGCGATTGGATTTAACCTATAGCTTGCCCCTTGACGAAGGCGAGGACAATGAAACTAAGCTATGGTTGGCGATCCAGAACCTCTCACAGAATGAAATAGACGATCTTTTTGAACAGGAACAACCCCTGTTAAATGGCTGGTTAACGATCAGCAGCATTTTAAGAAATCAATCGTTATCACTAGAGCAACAGCTTACTACATTTGAAAATTGGCAAAAAGAAAACGCCGATCACCCAGCGGCTATCACACCGCCTGTGGACTTTGCCGTCATGGCGTCTGTAGGGCAAATGGCACCCGAGAAGATTGTTTTAATGCTACCTATGAGTGGTAATTTAAAGCATGCCTCACAAGCTATCGTAGATGGCTTTCTAATGACTCTTTACAACCAAAAAGAATCACGACCCAGCGTTCATATTGTCAACGTTGATGATTATGACAACATCGAAGAAGCCTTAACCGTCGCCAATAATTTTCAACCCGATGTCATTATTGGCCCGTTGCAGAAGAATAACGTAGCCCAATTAAACAGGCTCGATTTACCCTATCCCGTGATTGCACTTAACCAATTAGATTTTGCACAAAACAAGGAAAATCTTTTTCATTTTTCATTGAATGCAGAAGATGAAATTCGCGAATTAATTACTTTTGCAAAACAAGAAGGGGCGACAAGGGCCGCCATTTTAAACACAAATGATACTTGGGCACTAAGACAAAGCGACGAATTTCTCACTACCGCGAATAAAGAAAACATCACGGTCACGTCAAACCAAACTTATGCCAATACTCCTCAAGGTAGACAAGACGCCATTCATTCTTTGCTTTTGGTCAACGAGAGCAACGCTCGAAAACGTTTAATTGAGCAATGGACTGGCACCAGCGTGGACAGTATTGCCCGCCCCCGCGAAGACTTAGACTATGTATTCTATGTAGGCAAGCTCAATGATGCCAAACAAATTCGACCTCTTTTGGACTTTTATTTCGCTGATGAAATCCCTATGCTTGCTGCCAGCACTTTAAACGACAGCGTGCCTGACCGTACGATAAAGCCAGGCGATATTGAACGCATTTTATTTACTGAAATCCCTGCTTTAGCACCAAAAAATACAGCATTAAACCAGCTACCGAAGAATCAAGATTCTAATATTTTACGACGTCTTCAAGCACTTGGCGCTGACTCGTATTTATTAGCAAACAAACATTTATTGTTTACCTTGCTGCCCAGCACAAAAATCTCAGCAAACACGGGCATTATTACGCTGGATAAGAATGGCATCTTTCGCAAAAGGCCCATCATTATGACTTACCGAAAAGGAAATTTGGTATATGCAAACAGTCAAGAATTTTTTGAGCACAAGGAAATCACCGAAGAATAACGGCGAGAAAGCCGAGCAGTTAGCGGAAGATTTCCTACTTAACCAAGGCTTGCATTTTGTAGAAAGAAACTTTTTCTGCCGCATGGGTGAAATCGACTTAATATTCATTGATAAAGACAGCATTGTTTTTATTGAAGTTCGCTTTCGTGCTAACAGCGCACATGGCACGGCAGCGGAAAGTCTTGGCAAGTCCAAACTTAAAAGAGTACGCAACAGCGCGGCTCTTTGGTTACAAAAAAACCATAAAGTGCACTACACGAGTCGTTTCGATGCGATATTATTCGACGGAAAAATAGACGTACAACATTTAACCTGGCTAAAAGCAGTATTTTGATCACTATGGATTTTCAAGAAGCAATTTACACACAATTCGCCCAGAGCTTTGAGGCACAACAACAAGCACTGGAAAGTCTCCCGCCTTATATTGAGCATGCTGCCAAGGTGATTTTTTCAAGCATTGTGTCGGGTGGTAAAATCATATGCATCGGAAACAGCACAGGCTCCCACTTATCACAATATTTTAGCACACTGATGTTAGACAGAATGGATAGGGAAAGGCCTGGACTGCCAGCTATAAACCTTAGTGGTGATGGCTCAGCTTTGCTGGCAATTACTCATAACGATAGCTACCATGATGTCTATTCTAAACAAATTACGGCACTGGGTAATTCGGGTGATATTCTTTTTGTGGTCGCCAACAGAGGTAACACCTCACCAATCATCCAAGCAATACAGGCCGCTCATGAGCGCAAAATGAACATTGTTGCACTGACCAGCCCTGAAGCAAAAAATGTTTCTTCCCTGACTTCACAAGATGACACCGAAATTAAAATCAATCTTCTAGGCACAGCGAGAGTACATGAATGCCAACTTACGGTTATTCACATACTGGTTGACCTACTAGAGCGTCAATTGTTTGGCAGTGACGACTAAAGCACTAGACAGAAAACACAAGAACACCGCACTCAAGCGTTGTTCAGAGCCATGCTTAAGCCATCACGTTGAAAACTAAAAATTATTTAACGACTTTTAATTGAAAACCCTTCTTTGGTTCAGGCGGAGTCGGGCTTGGCTCGTTTTCAAATACTTCATCAGGGAAAACAAAACCCTCTCCGTTCTCTTTTGCATATAAGGCTAAGGCCGCTTGAATGGGGACATACACCTGCATCGGCTTACCACTAAAGCGCGCCTCAAAAGAAATGGCGTCTTTATCCATGATCAAGTGCCGCACTGCCGACATACTTATGTTTAAGACGATCTGACCATCTTTCACAAACTCGGTTGGTATCACAACGTTTTTTTGTTCGGCATCCACCAGCAAATAAGGCGTCATGTCATTATCCGCAACCCAAGAATACGCGGCATTTAGTAAGTACGATCGCTTTGGTAACATATTCTCTCCAACTGCACAGACTTATTAAAAATCTGTGAAAACTTCTCTAAAAAATACGTGTAAAAAAGGAGCCGAAGCTCCTTTTTTACACGCACAACAGACTAGACCAATGATTAATTAGTCTAGACGCATATCTTGTTCGGCCTCGGAAAGACTCTCTTGGAAAGACTCTCTAGCAAACACTAGGTCCATATACTTGTGCAATGGCCCTGCTTGCTCCTTGGGTATTTCCACACCCAATATAGGAAGACGCCACAAAATAGGAGCCAAGCAACAATCAACGATGGTAAATTCATCGCTCATAAAGTATGGCTTCTCTTCAAAAATTGGCGCAACACTAATAAGACCTTCACGCAATTCTTTCTGAGCTTTAGCAACGGCTTCTTTGTCTTTGCTTGATAGGATCAAATCGACAAGATCAGCCCAGTCACGCTGAATACGATACATAAAAAGACGACTTTCAGCACGTGCTACCGGATAAACAGGTAATAGTGGTGGATGAGGAAAACGCTCATCCAAATACTCCATCATGGTATTAGGCTCATAAAGGACCAAATCACGATCAAGCAATGCAGGAAGTTCATTGTATGGATTAACATCAGCCAATTCGTCCGGCTTGTTAAATGGGTCTACGTCTATGATGTCCACTGTGACGGCTTTTTCAGCCAATACAATACGAACGCGATGACTGTAATGATCTTCTCCATCAGAAAAGAACGTCATTGAGGAGCGCTTTGCAATAACACCCATGTCTAACCCCTATATTGAAAACATCAAAATCTCCTTTTGTGCAAAGGAGACGAACTACAAATTATTATGTACAAACATTCTAACACGATTTAAGAAGAGTTTTTCTTCGAAAAACCGCTTTATCGCATATAAAAACAATTAACTTTATTTAAAACAAAAAAAACGCTTGGCGAACACACCAAGCGTTTTAAAATAATTCTCAAGCTGAAAATTAACGCTTGGAGAACTGAGGACGACGACGTGCTTTGCGTAGACCCACTTTCTTACGTTCTACTTCACGAGAGTCGCGTGTAACGAATCCAGCAGAACGTAAAGTACGACGTAAAGTCTCATCGTATTGCATCAATGCACGTGTGATACCGTGACGGATCGCACCAGCTTGACCAGAGATACCACCACCTTTAACCGTGATGTAAACGTCAAATTTTTCAGTAGCACCAACAAGTTCTAGAGGCTGACGAACAACCATCTGAGCTGTTTCACGACCAAAGTACTGAGAAAGCGTACGGTTATTGATAACTAGGTTACCAGTACCGGCTTTAAGGAAAACACGAGCGGTAGACGTTTTGCGACGACCAGTACCGTAGTATTGAGTAGCTGACATAATGATCTTCCGTATTAAATGTTAA
>CAZBUC010000117.1:5999-7240 GCA_964494965.1 uncultured Maribrevibacterium sp. | reverse complement strand
CCAACGCAACCCTGCCCGCCACCGGCGATGCCGTCAACCAAGGCTTTATTATCGACCTGATCTAGTGTGTCGGCACACAAAATTAAGGCTGGGTCGATATCAATACCTGCTTCAGTGAGTGCTTGGCAATAACCCTTAGTTCGCAAGTCAGTCGCGACCATCTGTTCATCCAGACTAAGGTACGCAATACGTCGATGCCCTGCTGACAAGATGCGTTTTACTAAATGGTACTGACCCCATTCATCGTCTGGCACCACAGCTGGGGTCTGTTGAGCATCAAAGCAATTTGCCAACACGATGGCCATATCTTTACTGTGGACTGGCAAACTGACTTGTTGATGATAGTCTGCAACATAAATAATGCCTTCCACACGATGTTCTTGAAAAGTTCGAATTAAATGCGCAACACGGCGACTATCGTCACCCGTATCAGCAATTAACAGTGTTTTACTTGACGCTTGAATAACCGCCTGAATGCCCTGCACAATAAAAAGATCAGGCAGCCCTGTCGGTCCAGCCGTTGCATTATGGGATATTGCCCCCGTTATAACACCGATTAAACCCGACTTATTAGAGCGCATCGCTCTCGCCGCCGTACTTGGAACATAGCCTAATTGATCAATAGCGGCTTGAACCTTTAAACGTGTTGCTTCACCCACTGGCGCGTCATTATTCAGAACCCTAGAAACAGTCTTGGGCGACACCTTGGCGATTTTGGCTACATCGTAAATGGTAGACATTAAATATTAACCTTTAAATGACATCGATGTCATAATAGTACTATAGAAATAGTTGTCAAGAAAAAATCGGCGATTAAATGACCAAAATGCAATTGTGTGTTTACTGTAAACTGAAAGTAATCGTTATTCTAGAATTACTAAACTTGTTACCCGCTTGTTACGTATGGTGTTAATAACAGGCATAATCAACGATTTGCCATGTTCATTAAATGCCTTGCTGGTTTAACAGGATACTTGGCCACTAGGTCCAATCTGACGGGAATCTATATGCAACACGTAAACTTAGACTTTGGTAAAAAAGTCGTTATTCGCTCTGCAGAAGAAGCTTGGTTGCCAAGTCCTTTAGCGGGCGTTTCTCGCAAAATCCTTTCTCGCGAGGAAGCGGAAAGCGGCCATGCTACTAGCATTGTTCGTTATGATGCGGGAGCGCATTTTAACCCACACCGTCATCCTTTAGGCGAAGAGATTTTTGTGCTTGATGGAGTGTTCAGTGATGAAAAT
>CAZBUC010000117.1:0-5989 GCA_964494965.1 uncultured Maribrevibacterium sp. | reverse complement strand
CGGCTGGTACCTACATTCGAAATCCACCAGGCAGCCAACACCAACCATTTAGCAAACAAGGTTGTACCCTATTTGTTAAACTGAATCAGTTTTTACCCGATGATCAAGAGACAGTGCGAGTGAACACCAACAAAACCGCTTGGCGACCTGGTCAAGGCGGTTTGCAAGTCATGCCTCTGCATCAACACCATGTAGAGCACACCGCCTTGGTTAAATGGCCAGCAAACGAGCGTTTCACTCCCCATCGGCATTTTGGGGGAGAAGAAATCTTGGTACTAAGTGGAACGTTTTGTGACGAATACGGCGAATACCCAACGGGGACTTGGTTGCGTAGCCCTCACATGAGTGAACATCACCCTTTTGTCGTTGAAGATACGGTTATTTTGGTTAAAGTGGGGCATCTTGGCACTCAATGAGCGTTTCAGAATGGTTTTATTAGAGCTGTCCTGCTGAGACTGGTAAACTCTTAAGATTCTTTTTGTAAGGCTTATTCTTATGTCGAATTCGATTCAATTTCAAACTAAACGTCGTGCCTCGTTAGTTGTGTGCGGGGTTATCTTGACACTCCTCGCCGGTTGCAGTGAGCCCCCTAAAATCAAAAGTATCGAGGGTTACGCCCAAGGCACTTCTTACCAAGTGCTGTTTTGGGCAGAAGAAAAAACACCCGTCAGTGGGGTTCAAACCGAGTTTGATACCACCCTTGCTCAGATAGACAAAGAACTTTCTACCTACCGCGCTGACTCTTATATCTCTGAATTTAACATCAATCCGTCACTTGCGTGGCAGACGGCATCGCCAGACTTTATCAATCTAATAACGACGGCCAAAGACATTCATCGTAAATCTCAAGGTTGTTACGATCCTACGGTTGGCCCCTTGTTTGAATTGTGGGGGTTTAAAAATGCGTCTTTTAATGTTCCCACTTCTGCTGAGATTGCCGAAACTAAAGAAAAATTAGGCATAGATAAAATAGAAGTCGATACGAATCTTTCCCGTGTGCGTAAAACCCATCCCACCTTGGCGTTGGATTTTTCTTCTATGGGGGAAGGCTATACGATTGGTAAATTGAGTAAGGTACTGGAAGAAAATGGCGTAAAAAATTATATGATTCAGTTTGGTGGCGACTTAAAAGTCAAGGGTCAAAAACCCAACGGTGATCAATGGCGTATTGCCATCCAGCAACCCACCCAGGCCACGGCAGCGGCACCAAAGATTTATAAGATCATGAACGTCATCGACGAAAAAGGCGTCACACTGGACACATCTGGAACCTACAATCGCTATTTCGATGATAATGGCGTGGAATATTCTCATATTATCAATCCGAGCAGCGGTGAGCCCGTCAAACACAACCTGGTTTCTGCTTCCGTGCTGCACAGAGATGGAATGTTAGGAGATGCTTGGGCAACGGCCATGTTGTGTCTTGGTCCTATTGAAGGTAAAAAAATTGCCGACCAAGAAAAGCTCGAAGTGTTTTTTATTGAAAAAACAGCGGATAACTTTTCTGACTCTAGCAGTACCGCGCTACTCAGTACGACCAAAATCCAATTTGTGAATTAATGATCGCAAATAACACAAAAACTTAATCGGTTGAAGTGGATGAATTTGCTGGCACCTTGTTTGTAGTCTATACCTATAAAGATGTTTTACTTTATTCGGAAGATGCGATGAGTCAACAGGACGCCGCTAATCCATCTTTTGCTTTTCACTCTGAGTCATTGGATCAAATAGCCTCATTGCAGCAGTTGGTCGATTTCTTGCCAGTGGCTGCTATGCTAGTCCGCTCTGATGCCCACATTATTTTGGTTAATGATTTACTTAACACAATGCTCGGCTACGAGGGCGATGAGCTGGTGGATGAAGGTATCGAGGTTTTACTACCCTCTGATTACCAAAAAAGTCATGCGGCACACATCAAAAGCTTTTTTCAAAACCCACATAAACGCACTATGGGGAAAGAGGAAACCTTTCAAATAAAGTGTAAAAGCGGTCGTTTACTACCTATTGAAATGGGTATGAATCCCCTTGTCAGGGAAAATAGCCCCGTGATTTTGGTGACCTTGGTTGACCTTACCCCAAAACGACGTGCAACGACTATGTTTCAACGGTCGATTCAAGTAGCGCCCCATGGTGTTTTGGTGGTGGATTCTAATGGCATCATTCAAATTGCTAATGGCATGCTTTGCCAGTATTTTGGTTATCAGCTTGATGAACTCATCAATCAGCCGCTCGACCTGCTTTTACCTGAACGTTACCGTCAACATCATACCCACCTGCGCCACTCATTCCACGCCAACCCTATGCCCAGAACGATGGGCGCTGGCAGAGACCTAACAGCATTGCATAAGGATGGCCGTGAATTCCCCGTTGAAATTGGCTTAAGCCCGTTCGAAGATGAGCAAAACAAAAATATGGTGTTCGTCTCCTTGCTGGACATCACCGAGCGCAAGCGTATGGAACAAGCGTTGCGGGAAACCAATAAGAATCTTGAAGAGTTTACGTATGTCGCTTCTCACGATCTGCGCTCTCCTTTGCGAGGCATTGCCGATTTATTAGAGTGGATAAAAGAAGATCTTGAGCCGAATACGCTGCCCGATGTGTCAAACAATTTAGATCGAATTGACATCCGCATTAAGCGAATGGAACAACTGATTGACAATTTATTAACCTATGCAAAAGCGGGTAAAAAAGATGCTATCGCTGAAGAAGTGGATGTTAACTTGCTTTTAGACCGTACGATCGACTTATTAGAAGTTCCTGACAATTTGTGTTTGATCCGCGATATTCAATTAACACAACTCACCGCTTTCTGTACTCCCCTTGAAACGGTTCTTAGAAACCTCATCAGCAATGCCATTAAACACCACGACACCAAAGTAGGATCGATTTTAATTCGCTCACAAGTCGACCATAATTTTTGTCATTTTTCTATTTGTGATGATGGTCCTGGGATACCTGAGGCGGCCCATGAGCGAATTTTTCGATTATTTCAAACGGTGACGTCAAGCGAGAGAAGTGGAACCGGCATAGGACTTTCGGTAAGTCGTCGATTAGTTGAAACCCACGGCGGTCGCATTTGTGTAGAATCCAATCAGCCTCGACGCGGCGTTACCTTTCATGTTTGGTGGCCACGTTTTATCAGGAAAGATAACCATGATTAAAGAATTGAGTGTTTTAATCGTTGAAGATGACGATGTGGCAGCAGAGTCTATTGCACGTAGCTTAAAAAAAGTCTCGCCCGACATTCGTTTGGTCTTCGCCGAACATGGTAAAGCCGCTATGACGATTCTAAAAAAACAAGACCCTCAGAGGATCTTAACCACGCCCTATTTAGTGCTATTAGATCTAAATATGCCAGTGATGAATGGATTTGAGTTTCTAGCCAGCGTACGTGAGGATGCCGAGTTAAAAGATACTGTGATATTCATTTTAACCACATCTAACGATGATAATGACAGATCCCAAGCGTACGACAACAACGTGGCCGGCTACATGGTGAAATCGGCAGTGGGCCCACAATTTGCCAAGTTAGCGACCTTGTTAGATGCCTATAAGAACGCAGTCGAACCAAATTGTTGAGCAGGACAAAACCATGCTGTGTTCAGAAGTACAAAAAAATCCTATTTTAAAATTATTGATCGTCGATGATGACGACGTCGACCGTGAACGCCTGTGTCGAATGTTATTAAAATCGGACATAGAGACTGATATTTCAGAGGCGTCTAGTGTGGAAGACTCTATGACGTTTCTGGAAGTTGATGAGTTTGATTGTGTCATTGTTGACTATCGCTTGGGGCTAGAGTCTGGCTTGTCTTTGCTCAATTCAATCCGCACTATTTTGGACAAACGCTGCGCTGTGATCATGGTCACCGGACTCGGAGATGAAGAGGTGGCAGCCGAAGCGATGCGACTAGGCGCAAGCGATTACTTATTAAAAAATCAGTTACAACCTCCGCAATTATTACGCGCCATTATTAGCTCAATCCAACGTGCTGAACTCGAGCAAAAACTCCATAACATGGCGCACTATGACAACTTGACTGGGCTTGCCAGCCGTCCATTACTGCACGAAAAGTTACAACACGTCATCACTAATCAAGAACCCGCTGCGGTTGCCTTTCTCGACTTGGATAATTTTAAGCCGATTAATGACCACTACGGCCATGGAGCAGGCGATTTCGTTTTGTGTACCATTGCGAATCGAATTACCGAGGCTTTGCGAAAGAAAGACACGCTGGCCAGAATAGGCGGTGATGAATTTGTTTTGCTGTTGTGCGACATGACAGAGGAGCAAGAATGCGATCGTTTCCTTGAGAGGCTTATTACTGTGATTAATACGCCTATTGAATTAGTCGATTTTGACTGTCATGTTAAGGTATCCGTTAGCATAGGTATTGCTATGGTGACAAGCAACAGCGCTGACGCCGACACGATTCTCCGCCGAGCCGATCAAACCATGTATCGAGCAAAGCATAAGGGAAATAACAACATTTTGTTTTTTGATCCCGAGGAAGAAGTTCACCAGCTTGCACGCAAAGCACTACTGCAAGCCGCAGAAAAAGGCATCCAACAAGGTGAATTTGAACTTTACTATCAACCTCAGATGAATCTACAAGAAGGTAAAGTGGTTGGCGTTGAAGCGCTGCTGAGATGGAATCACCCTATTCTTGGTCATATTCTTCCCGCCATCTTTTTAGAAGCGTTAGAACATCCAAATGTGGGCCTTGTCATTGGCGAATGGGTTATTAAAGAAGTTATCCAGCAAGCCAAATTATGGCAACATACGATCGACATCAGCGTAAACATCTCAAGCGCTCAATTATTTGCACCGGACTTCATTGCAAAACTAGCCCTATGTTTGGATAAGAATACCGACTTTCTTCCAGCCTTACTGACGATAGAAATATCCGAAAATACCCTTCTAAAAAATCGACAACAAGCGATAAAGCTGGTTGAATCTTGTCGTGAACTCGGTGTTTCTGTTGCCGTCGATAACTTTGGCTCAGACTATGCTTCTTTGGTGTGTATTCAAGAGGTACCAATCGACCAGTTAAAAGTCGATAAAAAATTGATTCATCACCTACCCGCCAGCGATAAAGATAAGGCCCTCTCTTCTCATTTAGCGACGTTAAGCAAGGTACTCAAGGTCCAGCTCATCGCCGAAGCCGTGGAAACAAACGAGCAAAGACTGGCACTGATTGAAGCTGGCTATCACTTTGGGCAAGGGTATTATTTTGCTCAACCTATGGACGCTACTAAAGTCACGGAGTGGATTCAATCTCGCTTCTAATCACAGTCTCTCACCGAAAGCTTCTCAATCGCACTTCAAAACCCCTACCCTTGCCTTTTCATTCCAACTCAGTGTCTAACCATTTCAATTCCCCCCTACCTTTAAAATATGGCATTACAAAAGTTTCAAAACCGCTTTTTAGTTTCATTAAAAGAAAAGTGACTTACGCTCAGAACGAAGGTTGATAGACTGCGGCGCGTATTAAAACAATCAAAAAAAGAGAGTCTACAATGATCACCAGTGATGTCATGACGGTGCGAGACCAGCGCACCAGCAAAATTATATTGGCTATGGCCGCAACGACCATTTTGGTCGCCACTATGGCAGATAAAATGCCAAGCGGAATGATAGGCGCTTTGGGTATTATGGTTATCGTCGGTTTTATTCTTAACTATGTTGGAGATAGAACACCGATTATTAACCAATTCTTTGGCGGTGGTGCCATCGTAGTTATTTTCGGCTCCGCGTATTTGTTTCACAGCGGATTTTTTTCATCGAGTGCAGAAAGTAATGTGACCACCTTTATGAAGAGCGGTGGCTTTTTATCTTTTTATGTGGCCAGTCTGGTGACAGGGTCTATATTTGGTATGGACACTCAAACCCTTAAAAAAGCCGCACTCAAGTATATCCCTGTCATTTTAGGGTCCGCTTTTTTCGCTTGTTTGTTAACTGGCCTAATAGGCATGATGGTGAGTAAAG
>CAZBUC010000116.1:6410-7401 GCA_964494965.1 uncultured Maribrevibacterium sp. | reverse complement strand
AGGTCAGTTACAAGAAACGCATTCTATTGCCGCTGGTTTAGATTACGTGGGTGTTTCGCCTATTATCGCGCATCTTACTGAAATTGGTCGTATTCAGATGACGTATGCCATGGACGATGACGTAGTCGCAGCTTGTACTTTGCTCCTGAAGAAAGAAGGCATTATTCCGGCTTTGGAATCGTCTCATGCTTTGGCTGGGGCGTTTAAAGATGCACCGAATTTACCGAAAGACACCAAGATTGTGATCAACTTATCAGGCCGTGGCGACAAAGACATCTTTAACGTGGCAAAAGCGGTTCAAGATGAGACTTTCCCACAATTCTTAACCGATTACCTTGCCGCCTATCCGACGACTCAAGACCACAAAGGGGAAAAAGCATGAGCCAGTTAGCCGCTTTTATTGAAGAAAAACGCCAGACAAAGCCTATTTTGTCGATGACCCATGTGGTGTATGGCTACCCAAGTGTGGAAGAAAGTTTGGATTGGATGGCGCGATTGATGAAAGAAGGCGTGGACTTCATTGAAGTACAATTTCCTTTTTCTGACCCTGTAGCGGACGGACCTAGTATCGTGGCCGCCTGTCACAAAGCGTTAGAACATAAGCTGGATGTAGAAACTTGCTTGTCTCAACTCGGTCATCTTGCAAAAGACTACCCTAACAGCCGCATCGTATTGATGAGCTATTTGAATCCTATGTATCGCTTTGGCTTGGAAAAACTGGCGAAACGTGCCGCAGAAGAGAATATTTTAGGTTTAATCCTACCGGATCTGCCAATTGAACAAGCAGCGACCTATCAAACAGCTTGTAAGGCTAATAACATCGATGCGGTTTGGCTGGTAACGCCTGCGACACCAAAAGATCGTTTAGCCATGTTGGCAGGCCAAGCAAGTGGCTTCCTGTATTGTGTTGCACGGTCTGGAGTGACTGGGCACTCTGTCCATGAAAACAAAAGCCATGGAGCGTGAGCAACGACTTCGTGAGCTTAGTCTG
>CAZBUC010000116.1:0-6400 GCA_964494965.1 uncultured Maribrevibacterium sp. | reverse complement strand
TATCTAGCAGAAATCAAAACTCATGCGAGCGCCCCCATGGGCGTAGGGTTTGGCTTGCGTCACCGTGAACAGATAGAACAGCTAACCGGCAAAGCCGATATTGCCATCTTGGGTTCTGCGTTATTGGATGCGTATAACAATGGCGGCCAAGACCAAGGCATCAAGCTGATAAAAGACTTGTTCCACTAAAAGCTAATCAATAAATAGCGCTTGAAAAGATCAAATCATGAATATATGATCCATATACACTTTATATATGGATCATATCTTATGGGTATTATTAAAATCTCCGACGAACTTCACGATGACATCCGCAAAAGCTGCCACGTTATGTCTCGTTCCATCAACGCACAAGCCGAATTCTGGATAAAAATGGGGCGTCTTGCGGAACTCAATCCCACGCTCACCTTTTCTGAATTGATTGCCAATGAACTGGCTAATGCCAATACAGAAGCACCATTAAAAGCGGTTAAATAACATGCAAGTGCATATTAAGAGCGCAGAAGAGATTGAGCTTATGCGTGAGTCTGGCAAGCTATTAGCCCGCGTATTTCATATGCTCGATGATTTTGTCAAAGAAGGCGTTTCGACCTTAGAGATTAATAACGAAGTCGAAGACTTTATTCGTCATGAACTCAATGCCAGACCGGCGAGTCTAGGTCAATACGGCTATGAATTTGTGCTTAACTCGTCAATCAATGAAGTCGTTTGTCACGGCGTTCCAAGCGACAACCAGAAGCTCAAAACAAAAGACATTATTAACCTCGATATCACCCTAGAGAAAAACGGCTTTATTGCCGATTCCAGCAAAATGTATGTTATGAGTGACGCCAACCCTATCGCCAAACGTCTAGTCAAAACCACCTATGAAGCGATGTGGGCTGGGATCAAAAAAGTAAAACCCGGAGCCACCTTAGGCGACATAGGAGCCGCGATTCAAACCTTAGCAGAAAGCAAAGGCTATTCGGTGGTAAAAGAATATTGTGGTCACGGCATTGGCCGAGAAATGCACGAAGAACCACAAGTTCTGCATTACGGCAAAGCTGGAACAGGCATGATATTGGAAGAAGGCATGACCTTCACCATTGAGCCAATGATTAACCAAGGCAAAGCCAAAACCAAGACGAAAAAAGACGGCTGGACGGTAGTAACGGCGGATAAAAAATTATCCGCGCAATGGGAACACACCGTACTCGTCACACCAACAGGATATGAAGTACTGACCTTGAGAGACGAAGAAATCTTGCAATATGGGCAGATTTAAAGGGAATCTGCCCAGCGTTTTTCCATAAAATCGATAAACACTCGAAGTTTATTGGGCATAAATCGCATCGCAGGAAACTGCATATGAATTCCCCCTTGAAAATCGCTGTTCAATTGCCAATCCGCCAATACCTGAACGACTTCACCTTTTTCTAACGATTCCCGAACAACAAAATCCGGAAAAGGCGCAATGCCGAAGCCTTGCTTTACTCCCTTTAATCGCATTTCGGCATCGTTATTGATGTAACGCCCGTCAACAGTAACAACCGACTTTTGCGTACCTTGAGTGAAAGTCCAGACATTATCACCATCAAATAATCCAAGCGGTAAGCAAAGATGATTTGCCAAGTCTTCAGGCGAATTTGGAACATCATATTCAGCCAAATACTGTGAGCTTACGCAGAGAATAGAGCGAACCCCGCCCAAGGTTTTACACACCAAGTGCTCGTAGGGCTTTTCAGCCACATAAAAAACCAGATCCACATTCTGATACGCTGGATCAACGCGCAAATCCGTCACCTGAACCTGTAACGAAATCGCTGGATATAAAGCCATAAACTCCATCAATAAGGGCTCTAATACTTGCCTTGCCAATGAATCTGGCGCGGCAATACGCAAACGGCCGGACGCCTCGTTGGCATTATTTTCAGATGCAATGACGGCTTCTTTTGCGCAGTCTAACATTTGACGACACTGCTCATACACCGCTCTACCCACCAATGTAAGGGTTTGTTGTCGCGTGGTGCGTTCTATCAACACGGCCGACAAGGCCGTCTCCATTCGTGATACTTGTCGACTCACACCCGATGGTGTCACACCAAGCTTCAGCGCGGCTTTAGTAAAGCTGCCCGTTTCCACCACAGCAACGAACGCCGCCATATCAGGCAACAAGGCAATCAGTTTATTTGTGTCCATGAGTCATAAGTCTTTTGATTATTGAGACAATTATCTTATTAATAGACACAAGTTAACATGTTTTCTCACATCACTCACCCATATTATCGAGAAAAACATGCTATCAAAAACACTGAACGCCCCCTTCATCCTGTCAAAATTACCCATCGCCGAATTATCCCTTTTGTTGACCGCTTTCTTTTGGGGAACCAGTTATGGCATCACCAAAGAAGCCTTGCTTTACACTGGCGTGCTTGCGTTTATCGTGATTCGGTTTGCTTTAACCTCAATTCTATTGGCACCTGTTTTTATTAAAGAATGGCGGGCAGGATTAGCTAAAGACTGGAAATACGCTATTCCGACAGGAGGAATTTTATTGTGCATTTTCCTTGCGGAAATCTATGGCGTCTTTCACACCACAGCCTCAAAAGCGGCATTTTTAATCAGCCTATGCGTGCTCATCACGCCATTTGTAGAGGCCATAACAGAGCGAAAGTTACCCAGTGCAAATATTGTCATGTTTGCTCTACTGTCATTATTCGGCGTCTTTTTACTGACCACTCAAAACACAAGTTCAAACGCTTTTGACTTTCTTTCTCTAGCGCTCAATAAAGGAGATTACTGCATTTTACTCGCTGCGTTTTTGCGTGCCTGCATGGTCGTCACCACAAAAACGCTATTGAAAGGAAAAACACTCTCAGCGCTAAGCACCACCAGTATTCAAGCCAATGTGGTTACCCTTGGTGCTTTATTGATTTTTTTAAGCAACGGCCATTCGATAGAGCAACTCTTTCCAGCTAATGTAGCCTTTTGGCTAGCAGCCTTCTATCTCGCACTCTTCTGCACTGTCTTTGCCTTGTTTGCGCAAAATTTTGGCGTGAAACACACCACGCCATCACGAGTCGCCCTGCTCACAGGGTCAGAACCCGCCTTTGGCGCTTTATTTGCCTTTGTTTGGCTAGGTGAATCCTTAAATACCATTCAAATGATTGGCGGCACCTGTATTTTATTGGCAACCATGATGGCGACTTTAAGAAAATAAAGATCGCTGTTTTGAAAGGAAAAAAGGGTGAAACGAAAAAAGGCTTAGGCTCTATATTAACAATAGAAGCTAAGCCTTTTTTAAACTAATGCAACACGCAGTCACACTAAAATGTAGGATTATTGCTTAGGCAAAAGTACCGCATCAACCACGTGGATGACACCATTGGACTGCTTCACATCGGCAATGGTCACGTGGGCAACACGACCATTTTCGTCTTCAAGCATGATTTTATCACCCATGTAAGTGGCCATTAATGTACATCCACCAATAGTAGGCACTGGATGTTTGCCCTTGCCGTCATCAATCATGGTTTTGATGGCGCTAGATAAAGCATCGGCTTTAACGACATGGCAGGCCAATACGGTAGTGAGTGCCGCTTTATTTTCTGGCTTTAAAAGATTTGCCACCGCGCCTTCAGGAAGTTTATCAAACGCTGCGTTGGTTGGCGCAAATACAGTGAAAGGCCCAGGACCTTGTAACGTCTCAACCAAGCCTGCCGCCTTAACCGCGGCGACAAGCGTCGTATGGTCTTTTGAGTTCACCGCGTTTTCAATAATATTTTTGCTCGCAAACATAGGAGCCCCACCCACCATAGGGTTGGTATTCTCATCGGCACTTTTCATACCCCCAGCAGAACAGCCAGCAAGTGTCACGATTGTTGCAACAGAAACAAGACTTAATAATTTCATTGTTTTTCTCCAGTCTGATGATCCATAACAATGCGCCATGGTTATAAACAGGTACGGCATCGATTTAAAAAGGTTTCAAGATCGTAAAAAAAATGAAAAAAAATTTAAGCGGGTTGAAACACAAGCGAGACGCCATTTAAACAATGACGCAATCCAGTTGGTGCTGGGCCATCATCAAAAATATGACCAAGATGGCTACCACAACGACGACAGTGCACTTCGGTGCGTGTCATAAAGAAACCATTGTCTTCTTTTGTACCAATGGCACCTGGCAAACTGTCATAAAAACTTGGCCAGCCAGTGCCACTCTCATATTTTGTATGGCTTGGATATAAAGGAAGATCACAACCTTTGCAAAGATAGGTACCTTCTCGCTTTTCTTTCAGCAAGGGGCTTGATCCTGCTCGCTCGGTTTTTTCCTCCCGCATGACTTGGTATTCGAAATCACTCAGCCTTGCTTGCCACTCTTTCTTAGTGCGTACGATTTCAAATGTGGCATCAGATGCCAGCGCCATCGTTGAAGCCGATACATTAAAGGTTTTTGCCACACCAACAACACAGGCGGCTTGGATAAGAAAATGTCGACGGTTCATATAATACCCCTTAAAAAGTCACTCTTTGAGTCCGTTTAAAGATACGTGAAATAAGCGGAAAAAGTTTCAGATGCCTCATGGTGTGAAAACATGGGTCACACTAGAAACCCATTTAAAGCAGACGCGAACACAATACGAAAAACAAAAAAAGGGTAAGCTCCGGAGAACTTACCCTTTTTTAAGAATAGATCAGACAGTAAATTAGATTACTGTGATATTCTCTGCTTGAGGACCTTTTTGACCTGCAGTCACAACGAACTCAACTTGCTGTCCTTCAGACAAAGTTTTGAATCCAGAGCTAGCAATGGCACTGAAATGTGCGAACACATCTGGGCCAGACTCTTGCTCGATAAAACCAAAACCTTTAATTTCGTTGAACCACTTAACGGTTCCTTTTACTGTATTAGACATAAATAATCACCTGATTTAAATATTAGTGGCCTTCAAAAGACCGAATTTGCAAAAAAAATAGACTGGTACTTAAAAACTTTCAGGACGAGGATTTTATGAATAAAACAACGTATTGCAGAGTTAATAATTAGAGACTTCTTTCTAGCTCGTGAAGCCATAGTATAGACATAACTCTAAGATAGATAGCTTTATTGCAATTTATTTAAATTAAACTACGCCCTGCCACACCATGCCTTCTGCCCATCTATCCATGTCGATGTCACTTGGAAGTCTTCCGTCAAAGCAACAAGGCTCGCTCGGTAACCCGGTTTAATGCGACCAAACTGATGTTCAAGACCGAGAAATTCGGCGGGTCTTAACGACGCCATCTGTAAGGCTTCAGTTGATGTTCGCCCAATTAAAGAAATCGCATTGCGTACCGCCGTTGCCATGTCTAAATCCGACCCTGCAAGTGTGCCGTCTTCGGTGGTCACTTTGCCTTCACTACGCAGGACTTTTTTACCCAAAAAAGGCATTTCTTTTTCATCTGACCCCACACTTTGAATGGCATCGGTCACCAGAAGCATGTGTTCAGACCCTTTCGCCGCAATAGCGACACGCATCGCAGCAGGATGGACATGATGACCATCGGCAATGAGACCGCACCAAGTCGGTAAATCTGTTTGCAATGCAGCACCCACCACACCAGGCTCACGACTGATCAATGGCGTCATGGCATTAAACAAATGCGTAAAACCACGAGCACCACTCATCACGGCTTGCCTTGCTTGATCATAACTCGCCGCAGAATGGCCAATACACACAATCGCCCCTTCTGAGACTAACCATTCAATAAAACCTTCTGGCACCTGCTCTGGCGCCAAGGTCACCATGAGCTTGCCCAAACGATTAACGTCTAACAAAGTCGACAGAGTACCTTCTGTGGGTTTGCGCAATTTGGATTCATTATGAACGCCTTTACGAATGGGATTGAGGTAAGGTCCTTCATAATGCATCCCTAAAATCCCCGCCATGTTTTGCTCTAACGCTTGGCAAACCGCATGATGTGCTTGAGACATAACGTCATAATCATCCGATATTAAGGTCGGCATCATGGCAACCGTGCCGAATTGAGCATGTACCGCTACCATTCGCTCTAGGGCCGCCAAAGTTGGCGTATGGTTAAACAATGCTCCGCCGCCGCCATTTACATGGACATCAATAAAGCCAGGTGCCAGTACATCAAGCATCTCTATCTCCCCATTGGTTGGCATAGTGGCCGACTCAACGGATTCAATCATCTGCCCTTTGAAGGTCACTTGCTGATTCGTGAACCAGTTCTCGCCATCAAACAGACGCTTTGCAAATACCCTTGTCACTGTATGTTTCGTCATATTGCCTTCCTTCCTATCTGAGCCTTGGCCATCAAAATCGCACCCGCCATGGCGTCCCCTTGCGGCGAACAAAAATACGTTGAAAAGCGCTCTGGCAAATACCCTAAAATGGCCTCCGACACACCACCCACT
>CAZBUC010000115.1:0-7408 GCA_964494965.1 uncultured Maribrevibacterium sp. | reverse complement strand
ACTGGAGCGGCACCCGCTGCAGCGAATACACGTTGAACCAAACCTTCAGGTGCTCGAAGTTTTAGGCCTTTTAAATCCGCCACACTGTCTAGTGGAATGCGAGATACTAAAGACTCAACACCTGTTGTAGAACCGCCGATGAATTTCACACCGTAAGGCGCATAAAGTTCATTCATTAGCTCGTAACCACCACCGTGGTTGACGTACTGAAGTAGTTGCTGGGTGTTTGACCATGCGCCCACTGTGTTACCAATGAGGCCAAAGGCTGGATCTTTACCAGAGAAGAATTCAGTAGCAGTAATATGACCATCTAAAATGCCCATTTTAATGCCGTCTAAGGTTTCTGTGTGCTTAAAAATACTGCCCACGGGAAGCAAATCAATTTGCACACGACCGCCTGTCATTGCCTCGACACGTTTTGTCCATTCAATTTGAACTTGGAAGTTTTTATCGCCCGCTGGATCAGAGGATTGAAACTTAAATTTATAATCTGCAGCAATCGCAGAGGTAGAAAGGACGCCAACCACAGTGGCAGTCAGTAAGGTGGTGCTGAGTTTAGTCATGATATTGCTTCCTATTGTTTTTTTTCTAAGAACCGTTTGTAGGAAAGAGCTTTTCTTTGGGTAAATGTTACCGGTAACTAAGTAGTAATGTTACCGATAACATTTCAGCTTAGTCAAGCATTTGCCGAGACATTTTCGCTGTTAATTTTATATGACTGATTTTGATGGAAATTTTCTTTTAATAAATAACCGCCAAGCGGCTTTAGCTTGAATTTGAGTGCGACTAGAATAAACGTCAAAATAAGGTTTTTTTATTCTGTCGATCAGAGTAACGTTCAAAGTATTTTTTTATTTATTAGACAAAGGATGTAATGGCATGGCCCGTTGGGGATTACGTGGTAAGTCGCTGTTTGCTTTGGCAAGTACTTGCCTGTTTGCGTTGTTGATTATTGCGGTGATTGGTTGGTCTTTTGTGCAAAAAGGTCAAGAAATGTCGGCGGAAAACTACGCCAACAGTTTTACCCAATTAAATTATCAGCGCATATTAACGCCTGTTGCTAGAGAAGTGGCTTTAGCGGAGCGTTTTGCTGACTCAACCGTGGTAAAAGCTTGGCTAAAACGTCCTAATGATGCCTCACTGGAAAAAATTTGGCTCGAGGAGGCTCAAGGCTACTTAAACGCCTTTCAAAATAACGCCATGTTCATCGTGAATGATGCGACAAGGCAATATTATTTTGCAGATCAGGATAATCCACTGTCTGTTATACCAAAATACACACTCAACGATCAAAGTAGCGCGGATAGTTGGTATTTTGCTATGCGGCAAACGCCTGAACCTTTTAACATTAATGTGAACTACGATGAAGTATTAAAAGTCATGAAGGCTTGGGTTAACGTGCAAGTGCGTGATCAAGGAGAGTTTATTGGCTTGGCAGGAACCGGGTTTTCGTTAGATCGTTTTATTGATCAATTTCTTGAAAATCAAGTACAGGGCGTGACGCCTTTTATCATCAATGCCGATGGCAAGATTGAAATACACAGGGATGAGACGCTATTCACTAAAAATGCGCAAAGTAATCGTTCGGTTGAGTCGTCTATTTATGCACTTTTGGATGACGACGTATCCAAAAAAAGAGTAAAAACAGCATTAGAAGGCGCGCGACAAAACGATGGCAATGTGGTTACGGTACGAGTGCAGCAAGATGGGCATAAGCAATTGATGTCTTTTGTGTATTTTCCGTTGTTGGACTGGTTTGTTGTGACCAATGTGGACTTGGCCAATGTCAATATTTTTGATTCCAGTCTTGTGTTACCCGCGGTCAGTGTTTTTGTATTACTGTTAATATTACTGCTCATTATTTTTGGCTTTGCGGTAGAGAGATTGTTGATTGCGCCTATTCGTCAGCTGCAACAGTCTGCGAAAACCATCGCCAGTGGTTCCTATGATGTGTCTTTTTCTGTAGGAGGAAATGACGAGATTGGTGACCTGAGCCAAACTTTTAATAAAATGGCTCAACAGGTTAAAAATCATACTCAGGAGTTAGAAGAGCGAGTACAAGAAAGAACGTCGGCACTTGAAGAAAGCCATCAAAAAATCATGGCGGCCCAGCGCAAAATAGGTGCCTCGATTGATTATGCTAGTCTGATTCAAAAATCGATTTTGCCTGATCGTCAAATGCGTCACTTTTTGGGAGATGACCACAGTATTATTTGGCGACCTAGAGACGTGGTTGGCGGAGATTTTTATGTGTTCCACTCTTCGGACCAAGGCTTTTTATTGGGCATTGTCGATTGTGCAGGTCATGGTGTTCCTGGCGCCTTGATGACCATGTTGATGAGAGCCGCGATCGACTATTCCATTGGCCGAGTGGGGATTTCAGACCCTGCCGCTTTACTTAGTTTGATTGATGACACAGTACGTTCGATGTTAAACGAAGAAGTGAGTGCCAATAAAGTCGCCACCAATGCCGATGTTGGTTTAGTGTATGTTCCGAAGGAGGGCGACATGATGCGATTCTCTGGCGCTAAAATTGCATTGTATGGCAGCGATGGTAGTGACTTCGTCAAATACCCAGCAGGACGTCGTGCTTTAGGGGATCGGCGTCGAGGTGACTATGAAAACGCCGATATTCCCATGTCGGGTTGGACGTATTATATGGCGACCGATGGTTTCTTAGACCAATCCGGGGGAGAGAAAAGCTTTGGTTTTGGCAGTCAACGCTTCGAAACCATGATCAAGGACAATGCGAACTTGCCTTTAAAAGAGCAAGCTGCGTCCTTTGAGCGTGCTCTAGACCAATATATGGGAGATCAACCACAAAGGGATGATATCACCCTGATGTTATTTCGGTTTGATGTCAAAAACACACATTTATAAAGGGAGGGTGAGATGAGTTCGCCAGATTTATACGGGTTAAGAGAACGTTTTGAGAAAGACAATATTTTATTGTGTTTTAATGGGCCTATTTCGCGCAGCTTAATTGAAGAAATTGGTAATGCGCTAAAGAATTATTTGAAATCTGAGCAATTGTCGCCCGCGTCGGCTTTGGATGTGTTTGCGGCCTATATTGAGTTAACGCAAAACATTCGTCATTATGCCATGTCATCTCAATTGCCTGGTGCGGATACAGCGACCGTTATCGTGAGTCATTACGAGGGCTGCTATCGTGTTGCGGCGGGCAACATGGTTCGAATTAACGATGGACGCAATTTGGTTGAGCGTATCGAATCCTTTGCTAAGATGGATAAAGCAGAGTTGAAGGCCGCGTACAAAGCACAACTTCGTCAGCCTCGTGATGAAACTGCGGTCACAGGCGCTGGACTGGGGCTGATCGATATGGCTCGAAAATCGTCAAAACCGATGGAAGCTTCATTGAAAGAGATTGGCGATGAAACGGCGTATTTTAGTCTAAGTATACAAATTTGAGAAAATGAACATGAATGATTTAGTAATAGAAGGGACGGTTTCTTCACCCAGTGTCAAAGGCGATTGGCAAAATGGCGTCCTTTTCATGGAAGGGGATTCTTATCCAGAAAACTCCTATGAGCTTTACAGCACCATGGTGGCTTGGATTACACAGTACCTAAAAGAGTCTACCAATCCATTAACGTTAGAATTGACCTTGCTATACCTGAATACCAGCAGTATCAAAGTCATGATGGATGTATTTGACGAGATGGAAGAGTGTTTTCAAGAAGGTCGGCAGGTAGCGGTCAACTGGTACTTCGATACAGAGAATGAACGCGTCGCTGAATTGGCTGAAGAGTTCAAAGAAGACTGTACTTTTCCTTTCAACATTATAGGCAAATAAATGAAAACCGATTTCACTGAGCTTGAAAAAACCATACAGGGTATCTTGGCTGTGCCCGAATATCGTGATCATCCTGCCAGCAAAGCATTGAAGCAGTTGTGGGAAATCAATCAAGATCAGTGGCACCGTATGGATCGTTTAACGCGATTATCTGATTCGTACCAAGATATGATGATACAGCGGGAAAGAAGCCTCAGTGAGCGGTTTGATAAGCATTTAAGACAACTGGAAAAAATGACCCGCATATCGGATCGTTATCAGCGCAGTTTAAGGCAACTTAATATTGAATTAGAGAAAACCTCATTAATTGATCCGCTGACCGAGTTGCCGAATCGGCGCATGATAATGAAGCGTTTGTCCCAAGCGTTTGACAGCCAGAAGGAAGAGCATCAACCAGGCGTTCAAGTCGCTAATTTAGTGGTCGCCATGATTGATATTGATTACTTCAAAAAGGTGAACGACGAGTTTGGTCATCAGGTGGGCGATGATGTGTTAATTGCCCTTGGCCAACTCATGGAAAAAACGGTGGAAGGTCTGGGGATCATCGGGCGCTGGGGCGGTGAAGAGTTTCTGGTGATACTGCCCAGTCACACATCCGCTCAGGCTTTGGCGCTCATGGAGCGTCTTCGTTCTAACGTCAGTTCGTATTCTTTCGATGCGGAGAATAAAACCATTCAAACCAGTGTCAGTGTTGGTATTGCGAGTTACCAAGCCGATGACTCCATGGACACCCTACTATCACGGGCCGATAACGCCTTGTACTTGGCCAAATCGGATGGCCGAAACAGTGTGATGTTGGGATAAAAAAGACTTTGCTACTGCCGTTATTGCTCACCTAGGGGAAATCTTCTACTGCCTTTTTAGACCTTGGTCTAAGAAGGGTTTTGTTGTCTATGATAAAAGCGCACACTCTTTTTAGACATCAATAAAATGAGAAGAATAAAAATGGCCGCCATCGATATCCCTGAAGTACACAAATTTATTGAATCCATCCCGCCTTTTTCAAATCTAAGTTTGCTAGAGCGTAAGCAGTTGCTCATAGGCGTAACCATGTTGTATGTCCGTCAAGGACAAACACTTGTCCTGAAGGACGATGCTGCCACTGTGCATCTGATTCGTCGTGGTGCATGTGAAATCCGCACACCAAAAGGGGGGCTGGTGGATCAAATTGCCGATGGGGAATGTTTTGGTATCTCCAGTCTGATGGCGCAAAATCCCGATGGCTTACAAGTGGTCGCCATGGAAGACAGCTTGGTGTATCGCTTTAATAAAACGCATTTCCTTGAAACGCTGGAAAAAAGCGACGCCTTTGAACGCTTTTTTGAGCACACCCAACATAATCGCCTGCGTAAACTGTCCCGCAGTCAACATAACGAACTGGCATCGCCTGCTCTGCAATTATCGACGCCCGTGACGCATATTATGACGCGTTCCTTGATTCTGGCATCACCAGAGGAAACAGTACAAACCATTGCCATGCGCATGACCGAGGCTCGTGTTAGTTCTATTTTAGTAGTAGAGGAAGGACGCTTGTTGGGCATAGTAACAGACAGAGATCTGCGCTCTCGTATTCTGGCGCTGGGCGGCTCTGCGGATGCCTTAGTCAAAGATATCATGACCCTAGATCCAGTGAGTTTGATGCCAGACGCCTTAGTCATGCAGGCACAGACACTCATGAGTGAAAGTAACATACATCATTTGCCCATAGTAGACGAAGACAAAAAAGCCGTTGGTATGCTGACAGCAGCGGATTTATTGCGCCATCAAGAACTCAGTCCTTTGTTACTGATTAATCAAATTCATCGCCAACAAGCGGTGGAAAGCTTGGCGAAGGTGTGTAAACAATGGCCAACCTTGATTATTAATTTGATTGTCACGGACATGAAACCCGCGGATATCGGTAAAGTATTGGCCACCGTCAGTGACAACTTGACGCGACGCTTGATTGAGCTGGCAATTGAACAATTAGGGCCGGCGCCGATGGCATTTCAGTTTTTGGTATTTGGTTCACAGGCTCGCCGTGATCAGTCTTTAGGCAGCGACCAAGACAATGGTCTTATGTTAGAGCGTGAACCCACGCCAGAAGAAAGTCAGTACTTTGCGGATTTATCTGAGTTCATTTGTCAGGGGTTAGCGCTCTGTGGTATTCGCCTTTGTCCAGGCAACATCATGGCGAGCAATCCCGAATGGCGCAGGACTCAAGTGGGATGGCAGACGGCTTTTTCTCATTGGATCAAAAGCAGCGCTCCCAGCGCCTTGCTTCACGCCAGTATTTTTTTCGATATTCGCTGTGTGTATGGCGACGAAGCGCCTGTGGCAACCTTGATTGCTGCGATGCAAAAAGAGGTCAGTAAAAACAGTGTGTTCCTCGCTACTTTAACGCGTGCGGCCCTTGCTACCAAACCGCCACTGGGCTTCTTTCGCCATTTCTTACTGGAGTCATCTGGGGAACATAAACATCAGCTGGACTTGAAACATCAAGGTCTGGCATTGATTAATGACTTAGCTCGTTTGTATGGCCTGTCTTGCCAGACTTACCGAGTAGCCACTTTAGATCGCATCGAGCAAGCAATCCGAGAAAAATTGATCAGTATAGACACTGCCCGCAATCTAATAGACGCTTGGGACAATCTGAATGGTTTACGCTTAGAGGTTCAAAGCCAGCATTGGCAAGCAACTGGCAAAACCAGTGCCTATTTAGACCCTAAAAATCTCAGTTCCTTGGAGCGTAAGCACCTTAAAACCACCTTTAGTATTATCAGTGATGTACAAGATGTGGCTCAACAGCGTTTTTTAAGGGGGTACAGCTAGATGACATGGGGCTGTTTACAAAGAGTAAAAGCATGGCAACAGTCTCGTCAGTCGATGAAACGTAACTGGCATGAATGGAATTATCTAGTGCTGGATATTGAGACCTCAGGACTGGACCCAAAACACGATCATATCGTTAGCTTTGGCTGGGTGTGCATTCAAAATGGGGTTATCGAACTAGATACGGCACGCCATATTGTATTGGACAGTGCGCCAATTGGTGACAGTGTTGGCATTCATATGATTACCGACTCGGATGTTCAGCAGCAGGGTAAAAAACAAGAAAGCGTGTTGCGCTACTTACGGCATTTACTACGTGAACGTATCTTAGTTATGCACCACGCGCCAATAGAACTGGGCTTTTTAAAGCAAGCCTGGCAAAGCGAGGGCTTACCCGTATTCTCTGTCAGCTGGCTAGACACGCTTGCGATAGAGCGCGCCAAAGCGAACCGATCACAACAACCGATACAAGATGGCGGCTTTCGCCTCGGTGCTTGCCGCGAACGCTACGGCTTGCCAGAATACCAAGGGCATGATGCGCTCACCGATGCCTTAGCCACCGCAGAGCTGCTGCTTGCACAAATCGCCTATCAAGGCAGAGATTGCCGGTTACACGACCTAAACCAAATGGGGGGTGGGCGCGTGAGGTTCTTGTAATCTCCGGCCTTCTTCTTTTGGCTCGGTAGCGAGAATTTTTGGGTTTTCTGACCAATGTATCAGGCTCATTTCACCCGCTGTAGATTCGGTTAAGGCAGTGCAGTGCTCAACCCAGTCCCCATCATT
>CAZBUC010000114.1:0-7427 GCA_964494965.1 uncultured Maribrevibacterium sp. | reverse complement strand
CCTTGGTTGATAATAGTGCAACTCAATTGATGAGAGGGCTCACCAACGAGACGGGCGACATCATTGCTAGCGCAGGCGAAGTGGCCTTGGTGTATGTCACTTTACAGAGTGCTTTCGCCGTTATCTGGATGATTGCCGTTGTGTTCAGCACTAAGAAACAACGGGCTGAATTGCACTTTTTGAGCAAAACCCAGTGGCGTGCCGCGTTACTCACTGGCGGTCTTATGCTCGGAACCTACTCACTGGTGATTTTAAGCATGGCCTTTGTGGATAACGTCAGCTACGTGGTGGCATTTCGACAGTTGAGCATTCCACTGGGCGTGCTTTTCGCTGTGGTTGGCTTTGGTGAATCCTTAAAGGGTCCCAAAATAACCGGTGTCATCATCACCTTTATTGGCCTAATCGCCGTGGCGCTGGGCTAATCGCTTTCATTCAAACTTGACTCATTACCGTAATACTTCAATAAGGAGCCAAAATGGCACTGGCATTTTTTGACCTTGATAACACCTTGGTTGCGGGCGATACCGCCCAAGCATTTTCTGAATACATGGCCGCCAACGAGCTGCCCACTCCCAACAATTTTTTAGAAATCAACCATGCTTACATGCAAGACTATGATGCAGGCACGCTAAACCTTGCCGACTACATGCGTTTCACCCTATCGCCTTTGTTTGACTTGAGCGCTGACAAGGTCGCCACGTTCATTGAGGGCTTTATTCAAGATGTTGTGGCGGCTATGACCTTACCCAAAGCCCAAGCTTTGCTCCAGAAACACCAAGATGCGGGGGATGAGGTTGTCATTATTTCTGCCACAGGCATTCATTTAGTGGCTCCCATTGCTCGCTACTTGGGCGTTAAACATGCGTTAGGCGTGGATATTGAAATCAAAAATGGTCACATCACCGGAGAGTTAACGGGCGTTCCCACCTTTCGAGAAGGCAAAGTCACTCGTGCACTACAGTGGGCACAAGAGCATGGCTACGACATGAAAGAAACCTACTTCTACAGTGATTCTCATAATGATATTCCCCTGCTGGAAAAAGCCCTTTACCCAGTAGCCGTCGACCCAGATCCTATTTTGACCGAAACCGCAAAAGCCAAAAGCTGGCCCATTATCAGCTTACGATAATCCACTTATGTCACAAGCAAACAGAAGCGCTCATCTCACATCACAATGAGCGCTTCTCTTGTCTTAAATCAAATCTTTTTGAACGACTCACGTCCACAATAACCTGGATACCACTGATAGATTTTTACCGTTAAACTATCTCAAGGAGAGACACAATGAGTAGCACATTCTATATTCCAGCTGTCAACATCATGGGCGAAAACGCTCTGAACGACGCGATTCAACAAATCGAAAGCTTAGGATTTAAACAGGCGCTTATCGTTACTGACCCTGGCATGACCCAGCTTGGCGTCACCGCAGAAGTCAAAGCCTTGCTGCAAGAGCATGGTGTGGAAAGTTTGGTGTACGATGGTGTGCAGGCCAACCCAACGGTAGAAAACGTCAATGCAGGATTAGAAGTACTTCGTACTCACGAGTGTGATTGCGTGGTTTCTCTCGGAGGTGGTTCGGCTCACGATTGCGCTAAAGGTATTGCCTTGGTTGCCACCAACGGCGGCCACATTAGCGACTATGAAGGGGTCGATGTTTCTAAAAAACCTCAACTGCCCTTGATCAGTATTAACACCACCGCAGGCACAGCGTCTGAAATGACGCGTTTCTGTATTATCACCGACCAAGAACGTCATATCAAAATGGCCATTGTTGACCGTAACGTGACGCCTATTTTGTCTGTCAACGATCCACGATTAATGGCCGGTATGCCAGCGGCGCTCACCGCCGCAACGGGAATGGACGCACTCACCCATGCGGTGGAAGCTTACGTGTCTACCGCTGCGGATCCAATTACTGACGCTTGCGCTATCAAGGCCATCGAATTGATCCGCGACAATCTACACGAAGCGGTTCACAACGGCAGCAATATGCAAGCTCGCACACAAATGGCTTACGCACAGTTCCTAGCCGGTATGGCGTTTAATAACGCTTCTTTGGGTTATGTTCACGCTATGGCCCATCAATTGGGTGGCTTCTACGATCTACCTCATGGTGTTTGTAACGCGGTGTTATTACCCCATGTACAACGCTATAACAGCCAGGTAGCCGCACCGCTTCTAAAAAATGTCGGCATAGCGCTGGGCGTGGACGCTCAAGGCTTGAGTGATAAAGAAGGTGCTGATGCCGCCATTGCCGCCATCGTTAAACTATCTCAAAGCGTCAATATCCCGTCTGGCTTACAAGAACTGGGAGCTAAAGAAGCAGACTTCGCTACTTTAGCCAGCAACGCCATGAAAGACGCTTGTGGATTTACTAACCCAATCCAACCAAACCATGATGACGTGATGGCTATTTTTAAAGCCGCTATGTAACGCGCTACCTAAGAATGGCCAAATATTTGGCCATATCAACAACACGAAAAGCCTTGTTGACCACTGTAATCAGCAAGGCTTTTTTATCTAGAAAGACAGCGTCCTATGGAAATTAGTTTGCTTGGTATGGCAAAGAGGAATGGTGCAATACGATACGAAGATTCCCCAGCTCGTCTTTTTTAAACGCCCAACTCTTATCAACGAGGGTCTCTTGTCCTTTGCTGTTCGTGATCTTTACATGACCCATGGTCAAGGCGATATCGCCATTCAGGTATACCGCCGCGTTATTAAAGCTAAACTGCTGCCAGTCTTTCAAAGCAAAGCCCGTATCAAGTGGGTAGTCCGAATTTTTTCCAACAAAATAAGACAGTGCGCCAGCGGAATCAGTACGGAAGGTCTTTTCGCCGCTGGCTAACGTCGGCTTAAACAATACCGCGCCTTGTTTGTAACCATAAGCTTGATCCAATACCTGCTGAGCCAAGGTTTTGGCCGCGGCATGGCCTTGCTTCTCATAAGTCTGACTGATTTTGATTAGGGCATCTCCCCACGCCTGCTGCGCCTTTAATACGTCTTGATGGCTAATAGAGTTATTGACTACGGTATCCGCGGCAATCGCATTAAATGAAAAAAAAGTAGCGCCAAGCAATGCTGAAATGGCCAATGCATTTTTAACGTGTTTCATAATAAGACCCTATGTTTGGATGGATGAGTCTTTAATCTACCCGTACATTCTGAATATCAATAGGCGCGTAAGATTAACCTCAGATGAACAGTGTTTACCGTCGATAGCGGAATCGTTTACTCTGCTGAATATTCAAACTTGGTTGGCTGGAGATAAATGTGTTTCGCTACAAACTGTCGTTGGTACTGGCCCTGTTACTATCCTTTATCCTGGCTCAAGCAGGTGCGGCCTATTGGTCAAATAAAGTGGCAACCGATCACATTCAACGTGGCCAAACCTCCAATCAAATTCTTCAGCACCTGATGCAACTGGGTACGGAAAAGCAACAATTAAAAATCTGGCTAGCGGAATATTTGTTACTAAAAGATGGTAGCACCTTAAAGCGTGATGTCCGCTTTCAAACCTTAGACACACTGCTCAGCCAATTAAACCAACTTACCGCACAAGCTCAGCAACACAGCCTAACAACACAAGATTTTGCTGAGATAACGCAACAAATAAAGGTGATCTACTTATTTGAAACAAACTTAGAACGCTTAAAAAATGCCTTACGCTCTTGGGAGATCGCCAAAATACATTCCGATGATGATCGCTGGATCCTAATAAGCCAAACCTTTGATCGTGTTGAAGATACCGATCTTCGACAACTGATTGATCAGGCCATTATACTGCAAAAAGAACGTACCGAACGCTATGAGCAAACTGCGGTTGATGCCCTCTCTATGCTAAAAATTGTGGTGCTGAGCTTGGCGTCTATCGGGGTACTTTTAGGGGCTATGTTGGGAGTTTGGTTATTACGTACCTTATCCAAGCCCTTAGCCGCCTTAGTACAAAGTACCACGGCCATTGAGCAAGGCAATTTGAGCCATCGCATTGAAGAAAGCGGCCCAACTGAGTTGAAAATCCTCGCGAAACACTTCAACCACATGGCGGTGAGTCTGGAACAAGCGCAAAAGCAAGAGCTGAGCTCACGCCAGTTAATCGAAACCGAAGTCGAGGCGCGTACCAAAGCCCTAGCGCAAGCCTTAGAAAGCTTAGAAAAGGCCAAACACCAGCAAAAAGAGTTTTTTGCCAATGTGAGTCATGAATTACGTACACCAGCCACGGCTATTTTAGGTGAAGCGCAAGTGACCTTGCGTAACCCCAATAGCAGCCCAATGGAATACCAACAAGCATTGCAGCGTATCAACGAGTCCGCAGGATATTTAGCGTATCGAATAGAAGATTTACTTATGCTGGTTCGTCATGATGAGAAACTTTTCCAACCAACACGAGTACCTATGTCATTACAAACCCTATGGCACGCCGTGGTTCGACAAGCTCAGTTGTTAGTCAAACCCCAGCAAGTTGAATTACGCATAGAAGCACCAAATCCCCCCCAATGGGAACACCTTTACGGTTATATGGACCTAGACAAGTTGCTGATGGTAATCCGAATTATCGTCGATAACGCGCTGCGCTATGATCCCCAAAAGCACCCTCTTACTCTGACTCTGACTGTTTTAGAGTCACAGTGGCAGATTCAGTTAGAAGATCAGGGTATCGGCATACAAGCGGACGATTTACCGCATATTTTTCAGCGTTATTTTCGCGCCGAAAACGGTAAACGTGCCCGACCTGATGGTTTAGGCATAGGACTGACTCTCGCTCACAGCATCTGCCAACAGCTAGGCGGCTGTATTGCGTTAACCAGCCATACTCAAATCGGCACCACGGCATCCTTAACCTTTCCCTTAGAAGAGGACGGTGATCTATGAGAATTTTATTAATTGAAGACGATGTCAGAGTAGCCAGTTTTATCGAACGAGGATTAACCGCAGAAGGCCATCAAATTCATGTTTTACATGATGGTCAATATGCCCTTAACACCATAAAAAGCTGTGAGCTGGATGTGATTATCTTAGACCGCATGTTGCCCAATATTGACGGTTTAACCCTATGCAAGGAAATTCGCTCGGCTGGCATTAAGGTGCGTATTTTAATGCTGTCTGCATTAAGTGATGTGGACGAACGCATTAAGGGCCTACAAACAGGGGCAGACGATTACCTTGGCAAGCCCTTTCATTTTGATGAGTTGCTCGCTCGTATAGACGCTTTATATCGCCGCGACCAGGTAGAAAATAGCCACCGAGCTCTAAAGGTGGGAGATTTATCACTGTGTTTGGATACTATGCGGGTGACAAGGGCTAATCAGACGATTGAATTGACCGCAAAAGAACTGAATATTTTAGAACTGCTGATGAACACACCAAAACGAATATTCAGTCGTGAACGGATTCTGGCGAATGTATGGGGAGTACACCAAGATCCTTTAACCAATATTGTGGATGTGTATATGCGCAGGTTGCGCAAAAAAATTGATGATCCTTTTTCAACACCATTGATCAAAACAAAGCGTGGCATAGGCTACTACATAGAAGGTTAAGAAGTTAATCCAATTCCGTCGTAAAACGCTACGTTCGTGACGCTTTCGTCTCTTATTCTGACTTGGCGTCATGACACACTTCACCGTATTCTGAGTTGTGTTTCTCACGTTTTTTTTAACCACACGACACTCTCATAACCTCCCTTTTTTATCGAGTGAGACAAAAAATGGTCAAAATGTTGTCTGGCGTCTGGCCTTTATTATTAGGCATAGTGCTTATCATGCTGGGCAATGGCATGCATTTCACCTTGATTGGTGTTCGAGGTGGCATAGAGGGCTTCAACGCCACCGAGTTAGCCATTATTACCTCTGGGTATTTTGTCGGCTTTTTATCTGGCGCTCGCTTTTCACCAGTGTTAATAAAACGCGTTGGCCATGTTCGGGTTTTTGCGGCATTGGGCAGTTTTATGTCGGCAGGCTTGATCGCTTTTCCTTTGATCAGCGAACCTTGGGCATGGACGCTGCTCCGCATTTTGATTGGTTTCTGCATGTCTGGTATCTATGTGACCGCAGAAAGCTGGTTAAATTACGCCGCCACTAACGAGAATCGTGGCAAGATTTTATCGGCTTATATGATAGCTCAGACGGTGGGCATCATTGGGGCTCAGGGCTTGCTCACCCTAGGAGATGCGGCCACATCGGCTTTGTTTATCGGCGCTTCGATTTTAGTGTCTGTCTCCTTTGCCCCCATTCTTTTGTCTGTCACCCCAGCACCGAGCGTTGATGTCGCACGACCAATGAACCTAGGCAATCTCTTTTCTGCCTCGCCATTGGGCACCGTTGGTATCTTTTTACTCGGCAGTGTTTATGCCACGCAGTCGGGCATGGGCGCTGTGTTTGGCGCACAAATTGGTTTAACCACGGCACAGATAGCCTTATTTGTGGCTATGTTGTTTGCTGGTGCCTTGGTGCTGCAATACCCTATTGGCTGGCTGTCTGACCGTATGGATAGACGTAAACTCATTTTGTTGGCATCCGTATTAGGCGCTGCTTCGTGCAGTATAGGGTGGCTATCGGAAGGCAATGTCAATGCACTCATGCTGGCGGCTTTTTTGGCGGGCGGCGTTACCACGCCACTTTATGCGCTGTTTCTGGCTTATACCAATGACGCCTTATCCGCCGAAGATATGCCTGCGGCTTCTGGGGGACTGGTTTTCACTTTTGGCTTAGGGGCAATCAGTGGGCCTCTTGTGACAGGCTGGGCCATGCAAACGGCGGGGCCTTTTGCCTTTTGGCCTGTTATTGGCATTACCTTTGGTGTCATTGCAATTTATGCCCTATATCGAATGACTCAACGGGCCAGTATTCCGCTTGAAGAAACGGAAAGCTACCTTGGTATCACACCCACATCGTCTCCAGTTGCCGTCGAAGCCGCCGGAGTTTGGGCAGCAGAACACGCAGAAGCAGAACGCGAAGCCGAAGCCGAATCTGAGAAAAAGTAACGGGGGCTATTTTACACAAATAAAAGACACTTATTTCTTAATAATCCAATACAGGCAAGCCCCCTCCCAATTTGTTTTTATGAAAGACGGATTTGATTTTACTCTGTCCTCTCTATCCCTGATAATTCCCACTAATGACTCCCCTCAGCCGATAAAAGGTTTTGGTCGAGCAACTCGCATCTAAAGTGGACCTATTCAATGGAAATCAAAGTTAATTTTCTCGACAATCTGCGACTTGAAGCCAAGTTTGACGATTTTACAGTAATCACCGACCAGCCAATTCGCTACAAAGGCGATGGCTCTGCGCCCAGTCCATTTGATTATTTTTTAGCGTCTTCAGCCTTGTGTGCAGCGTATTTTGTCAAGGTCTACTGCAAAGCACGCGACATCTCAACGGATAATATTCGTTTGTCGCAAAACAACATTGTGGATCCAGAAGACCGCT
>CAZBUC010000113.1:0-7437 GCA_964494965.1 uncultured Maribrevibacterium sp. | reverse complement strand
GTCGCCCCCGATCTTACCCTCACGGCGTTGGATGAGATCGTCGAAGTGGCGCAACGGAGTGCGCCTGATGTACTGGTGACAGTAGACAATGGCATCGCCAGTATCGAAGGCGTGTTGGCCGCCAAACGTTATGGCATGAAGGTGGTGGTGACCGACCATCACTTACCGGGTGATGCTTTGCCTGCCGCCGATGCGATTGTTAATCCCAATCATCCTGACTGTGGTTTCCCAAGTAAAAATTTGGCGGGTGTGGGCGTCATTTTTTATGTGATGTCGGCGGTACGAGCCGAACTAAAACAGCGTCATTGGTTTACGGATCAGCACATTCTAGAGCCTAAGATGGCGGACTATCTTGATATCGTCGCGTTAGGTACAGTCGCTGATGTCGTGCCTTTGGACGCCAACAATCGTATTTTGGTGCAGCAAGGCATTAAGCGCATTCAGGCAGGGCTAGCACGTCCCGGAATTTTGGCACTGCTTGAAGTGGGACGGCGTGATCATACTCAATTGAAGGCGTCAGATTTGGGGTTCGTCGTGGGGCCTAGGCTGAACGCTGCGGGGCGTTTGGATGATATGTCTATTGGAATTGAGTGCCTGCTAGCGGTGCATCCGCATCAAGCGCGTCAATATGCCCAGCAACTTGATCAATTCAATCGAGAGCGTAAAGCCATTGAATCTGACATGAAAGAGCAGGCCGAGCTTGCGTTGGCCTCCTTGCTCGATGACGACGCGGATATGCCAAATGGTATGTGTTTCTATGATGCAGACTGGCATCAAGGGGTGATCGGGATTCTGGCATCAAGAATGAAAGAAAAGTGTCATCGCCCCGTGATTGCCTTTGCCCGCACGGGTGAGGATGAGCTAAAGGGGTCGGCACGTTCTATTCCTGGCGTGCATATACGCGATGCCCTAGATCTACTGGCTAAGCGCTATCCGCAATTATTGAGTAAGTTTGGTGGTCACGCTATGGCCGCCGGCATGTCGATCAAAGAGTCCCATTATGATGCTTTCCGATTGGCGTTTGATGCCATCATTACTGAGTGGGTGACACCAGAGCAACTAGAAGCCACCTTGCTGACCGATGGCCCTCTTGCCCCCGAAGATTTCAGCTTGAGCTTTGCAGAACAAGTTCGTTTGTCGGGACCTTGGGGGCAGATGTTTCCAGAGCCTTGTTTTGATGGTGTTTTTGATGTTTTGCAACAGCGTATCGTCGGTGAGAAACATTTAAAGCTCATGGTGAGAGAGCCGAATAGTGGCCTCATGTTGGATGCCATTAGTTTTTTTGTTGACCTAGAAAAGTGGCCAGATCAGACCGCCAATCAAGTGCGTTTGGTGTATAAGCTGGATGTCAATGAATTCCGCGGTCAACGCAATTTGCAATTGTTGGTGGATTATTTAGAGCCGGCTTAAGTAAGCGTTGGGATATTGAAAAAACGCGGCTTGGGATTGCATATCAAATCGAAAGTTGAGGTATAATGCGCCTCCCTCTTTACACCACGCGATAAATACTGGAGCTCATTCATGACTGCACTGGTTCTTGACGGCAAACTTTGCGCCGAAGAAACTGAAAACCGTTTACAAGCTCAAGTCACTGAGCTGAAGGCGCGCACTGGTTGCACCCCGATCCTTGCAACTATCTTAGTGGGTGCTGACCCTGCGTCGGCTACGTACGTAAAAATGAAAGGCAATGCTTGCCGTCGAGTAGGCATGGATTCTATGGCGATTGAATTGCCAGAAACCACAACGACTGAGCAGCTTTTAGCTAAGATTAACGAATTAAACAGCAACCCAGACGTTCACGGCATCTTGTTGCAGCATCCTGTGCCTGCGCAAATTGATGAGCGTTTGTGTTTTGACGCTATTGCAGCCCATAAAGACGTTGATGGAGTGACATGTTTGGGCTTTGGCCGTATGGCGATGCAAGAGCCTGCTTACGGTGCGGCCACGCCCGCTGGGATTATGCGCTTGTTAGCCGCTTACGATGTAAAATTGGAAGGCAAACATGTGGTCGTCGTAGGTCGTAGTCCTATTCTTGGCAAGCCAATGGCGATGATGATGTTAAATGCTAATGCCACAGTGACGATTTGCCATTCTCGCACACAGAATTTGTCTGAGTTTATTAAGCAAGCTGATGTTGTTGTTGGTGCGGTAGGTAAACCAGAATTTATTAAAGCTGAATGGATTAAAGACGGAGCCGTGGTTGTCGATGCAGGTTATCACCCTGGTGGTGTTGGCGATATCGAACTGGCGCCTTTGGTTGACCGAGTTGCTGCGTACACGCCTGTACCGGGTGGCGTGGGCCCCATGACCATTAATACTCTGATTTTACAGACGGTAGAATCGGGTCTTAAGCAACTGGGCTAATTGGACTAGAATAGGAAGAAGCCGCGCCATTCGGTGCGGCTTCTTTTTTTGAGAATTGAACCGAAATAGGGTGACATACCATGTCCACAGAAAGGTTAAAAGACGCATTGGACTTTGATTTGATCGCTGATGTGTTTGTGAGTGAATCCATTACTGCATCACCAGCGGAGTTGCATGGGCAGTTGTGTGGCTATCTCGCGTCAGGGGTAACACTGCCACTGGAAGATTGGTTAACCATGGTGGCTGAATTTTGTGATATTGAAGGCTGGAAAGAAGACGCGAGCCGCGCAGCCATTGTCGAACTCTATACCGCGACACTGACGTTACTTCAAAACGGTGAGTTCGCCCTTGTGCCTTGCATCTCCGATGAAGATGCGGATTTGTGTGAGCGAGGCGTGACTCTTTCTCAATGGGCGCATGGATTTTTAGCAGGCTATGGTTTATCCGGTCAGAAAAACACCTTGTCTGACGAGACAAAACAGGTTTTGCGCGATTTTGCGAATATTTCAAGCATGCAGGCTGACATGCGCGCCCTTGAAGACAATAATGACAATGAAGCGGATTTAACCGAGCTGGTGGAATATGTTAGGTTGTCTGCCATGATGTTGTACACAGAGCATCATGATATCAACCCCGATGCCGATCATACAAAGCACGGTTTTTTACATTAATCGAGACGTTTTACATTCATCGAGACATATTATGAAAATCGAAACTCAGACTTATCAGGCTCGCCGTGAGCGATTGATGCAATCTTTACCCGAAAACAGTGTGGTGGTGTTGCGCACGGGGGAGCTATCGACTCGTAATAATGATTGCGAGTATGAGTTTCGCCCTCACAGCAGTTTTTTTTATCTCACAGGATTTCCGGAACCCAGTGCTTATGCCTTGATTCACGGGAAGGGTGAATTAACCCTGATTACCTTACCCAAGGACCCAGAGAAAGAGCAATGGGATGGTTTTCGATTTGGCACGGAAGGAGCTGTAACCCGTTTCGGTGCTGAAAAAGCGGCGGTATTAGACGAGCTAGACAGCGAGGCGTTTTCCGCCTTAGACGGCGCGACTCACCTAGTCTATTTATTCAATGACGCTATGTTGCGTGAAAAAGTTGCCGGTTGGCGAGATGCGCTTGCTGCTCGCGCTCGAATGGGGGCTGTGGCGCCAACACGTTTTATGGATTTAGCGCCCATAGTGTCGGAAATGCGTTTGCGTAAAGACCCAGAAGAAATCGCCATCATGGAAACGGCGGCGCAAATCAGTGTCGAGGCTCATAAACAGGCGATGCGTTCTGTCCGCCCAGGTATGATGGAATACCAGCTGGAAGCAGAATTGAATTACGTTTTCATGAAATCCGGGGCGCGTCAGCCTGCGTATAACAATATCGTGGCGTCAGGCAGCAACGCCTGCGTGCTGCATTATATTCAAAACAATGAGGTCATCGCTGATGGCGATTTGATCTTGATCGATGCGGGCGCCGAATTGGGGTGTTATGCCTCAGACATTACACGCACCTTCCCAGCCAATGGCCGATTTAGTGCACCTCAAGCGGCTTTGTATCAGGTTGTGTTGGATGCCTATCATGCAGGAATGAAAGAGCTGACCGTAGGGACACCGTATGAAGTGTGCCACAACGCCGCAGTGAGAACCTTGACGCAAGGTTTAGTCACATTAGGTTTATTGCATGGCGACGTGGATTTTCTGATCGAGAGCAAAGCGTACCGCGATTTTTATATGCATAATACAGGGCACTGGTTAGGCTTGGATGTCCATGATTGTGGATCGTACAAAATAGCCGGAGAGTCCCGCTTGCTAGAAGAAGGTATGGTGTTGACCATTGAGCCTGGATTGTATGTTTCTAAAGACAATACCAAGGTAGACGCGAAATGGCGGGGTATTGGTATTCGTATTGAAGACGATGTGTTGATTCGTGCCGAAGGTCCTTACGTTTTGACCCATGGCCTACCAAAAGAAATACAAGACATTGAGGCATTCATGTCAGCAAGTCGATAAACGGCTTCAGTAGAGAACTATTCATAAGACAAACGGAGCAAGTGAAATGGCAAAATCGTATGATGTGATTATAGTCGGTGCCGGCATGGTCGGTGCTTTGTCTGCGATCTTGCTGGCTAAATCTTCGTTACGTATCGCTCTTGTGGACAAGCACCATGGTGATTATACCTTGTCTGTGCCACCAGCCTACGATTCTCGCGTGAGTGCGATTTCCTCTCAGTCTAAAACGCTGCTCGAAGAGGCCGGTGTGTGGCAAGGTATTGCGACTGACCGTATTGCTTGTTATGACAATATGGTGGTGTGGGATGGTCTTGGGGACGGCTATATTGATTTTAGTGCCGGTGCTACGGCCATGCCTGAGCTGGGGCATTTGTTAGAAAATGCGGTCTTAAATGATCAACTCATACGACGAGCTCGGGAGACGAACCTTATTGATCTTTATCTGGGTGACACCTTGGAATCCCATCACTTGAGTGAATCGGGTGTTCGAGTGGAATTGTCGTCAGGATACGCTTTAGACGCTCAAGTGCTGATTGGCGCCGATGGTGCTAAGTCGATGCTGCGTACCGAGAATGATTTTGAGACTATTGAATGGGACTACGGTCATCATGCCATTGTTGCGACCATAGAGATTGCACAGCCTCACGGCAATACCGCGTGGCAAAGCTTTGGTGAAGAAGGTATTTTGGCGTTTCTGCCGATGCCATCGGTGAATCAGCGACATTTTGTGTCGATTGTGTGGTCTGTGCCTCCAAGTGAAGCGGCCTCCTTGATGGCGCTAGACGAGGCCTTGTTTTGTCGTCGTTTACAATATGCGATGAACTCGCGTTTTGATGTGTTAGGTGTGACCCAGCCGCGACAAGCGGTTCCCCTTCGACAGCGTCACGCAAAGCAATACGTGAAAGCGGGGTTGGCTTTGATTGGCGATGCAGCGCATACGATTCATCCGCTTGCGGGGCAGGGTGCTAACCTAGGCTTTTCAGACGCGAAAGTCTTGGTTGAGGTGCTCAGTAAGGCACACCGCCGAGGCGAATGTCTTGGAGCAAGTAAAGTGCTTAGACGTTATCAACGCGCTCGTATGTTAGATAACATTGCCATGGCGGCCGGGATGGAGGGGTTTAAACGTTTGTTCTCCACCCAACAACCTGCACTTGTTCAGTTAAGAAACATGGGGATGAAGCAGTTTCATCGCAGCACATCGTTAAAGAAAACCTTGATTGCACGAGCGGCAGGCTTGACGTCATTTTCGTAAAGATCGTATTCTCAACATTGGTGCGTTTACCGCTTTTAATGGTCAGTAAGCTTAGCAAATCAGGCTTCCTGCTGTCTTTATAGTGTGTTTAACGAATAAGAAAATGAAAAAGGCAACCAGGTATGCAAACCTCAGATCTTTTGAGACAAACCGATAAGCTTCCTAATGTCCCCGACATTGTTCGTGAATTGATTCAATTATTGAATGACCCGAATGCAAGATACGCTGATATTAGCGAACGTGTATCCCATGATCAAACCATTTCCCTGAAAGTGTTAAGGGTGGTTAACTCCGCGTATTTTGGTTTGTCGAGAAAGATATCCTCTATTGATGAGGCGACGGTGTTGCTTGGTATCGATAGGCTAAAAACACTGGTTATTGCTTCTGGCTTTTCAAATTCAGTGACGAAAGTGGAGGGGATTAATTTAAACGAGTTTTGGGCAGATTCTTTTCGAGTGGCTGAGCTAGCGCACTGGTTTGCCAAGCGTACGCCGTTAGTCGAAACCGATGAGGCCTTCACAGCCGGTATTGTTCATAATATTGGTCGATTGTTGTTGCATCTTGCTGCCCCTGATATTGCGAAAGAAATCCAACTTCTGGTAGCTAATAGAAAGGCGGGTAGAGTAAAAGCAGAGCAAGACTTACTGGGCTTTACATCACAGGAAGCGGGTCGTGCCTTGATGGATTTGTGGAAATTCCCTGCCAGTCTTGGTTACGCGGTGCAATACCATAAGCGTCCCTTTTCTGATGGCGATCCAGATCCACTGTCTTGCGTATTAAATTTAGCGTGTTACATCAATGCCTGCATTCGAACCGAGCGTGATCTAGATCTTGTACGTGAAGGATTTCCAAGAGCCGTGTCGAAAGCCGCGGGCTTGTCTGACGGGATTGTTTACGAATTAGATGATGCTTTGGTAGTGAATGACGGTTTAAATCAGTTGATACATTAATTCTCTCGCGTTTTTTTGATGATATTTCTGTATGTCAAAAAAGATTGGTTACGGTCAAATAAATGAGAATCGCTAGCATTACCTACAGTGTTGTGCTAGTTTCTTCGGTCTTTTTACGAACCCTTGTGCAGAAGAGTGGTCTCTTCAATACAGGCTTTAAATACAGGTTTTGATGGTTAATGACAGATGTGGTGCACTCAAGTTTAACGAGTCGGTCTAGGTGGAGTGGGTTAAAAATTATGGCCATTCTGGTGGCCGCTGTCTTAGCGCTTCCTATTTTGATTGTTTTGGTCAATGTGCTAATCAGTGACGGTGACGTATGGTCGCACCTTTATCAAACCGTATTGGCTGAATACGTTTCTAATTCCTTGTTATTAATGCTGGGAGTAGGCGCTGGGGTGTTGTTCATTGGTGTGCCTTGCGCTTGGTTCACCAGCATGTATGAATTCCCTGGTCGGACTTTCCTATCATGGGCGCTTTTGCTGCCTATGGCCTTTCCTGCGTATATTATTGCTTATACCTACACGGGTATTTTGGATTTTGCTGGCCCTGTACAAACCCTCATCAGAGAGCTGACAGGGTGGCGCTATGGCGAGTATTGGTTCTTCGAGGTGCGTTCATTGGGCGGTGCTACCGTGATGTTGACCTTGGTGCTTTATCCCTACGTGTATTTGATGAGTCGAGCGGCTTTCCTAGAGCAATCTGAAAATATCATGGAAGTGAGTCGAACGTTAGGCTATTCCAGTCAAAGAGCTTTTTTTAAGTTGGCCCTTCCGCTTGCCCGTCCAGCTATTGTCACAGGGTTGACATTGGCCTTGATGGAAACGTTGGCAGACTATGGCACAGTGCAGTATTTTGGGG
>CAZBUC010000112.1:0-7458 GCA_964494965.1 uncultured Maribrevibacterium sp. | reverse complement strand
CAGAGCCAGAGCCAGAGCCAGAGCCAGAGCCAGAGCCAGAGCCAGAGCCAGAGCCTAAAGCCTCAAAAACTGATCCTTTGCCTTGGGCAAATGGTCGGTTTGAGTGCCTGCTTTTTTATGTCGGCGGATTAAAGCTCGCAGTGCCCCTAGTAGAATTGGGGGGGATATTTCAAAGCGGTCAAGATAAGCTCACCGCTATTTTTGGTCAGCCTGAATGGTTTATGGGAATGGCGAATATTGGAGACATCAACCTTCGAACAGTAGATACTGCTCGATGGGTTATGCCCAATCATTATGCAGGTGAAATGAAGGATAACTTTAAATTCGTTATTCAGTTAGATAGAACGAATTGGTGCGTTGCTTGTGAGCGAGTAGCGGAAGCTATCACTTTAGAACCATCGCAAGTAAAATGGCGGACAGACAGAAGCAAACGACCTTGGTTAGCTGGAACAGTAATTGAGCATATGTGTGCTATTTTAGACGTCCAAGGGTTTATTGAGCTGTTAGATGATCCAAAACATGGGTTTAAAAAGTCACTGAAATAATGAATAAAGGTTATTGAGTGTACTTAGGAGGAAATAATGGCAACAAATATAGCATTAAAAAGCGACACCCAGTCTGACGACCCAATGTTACAGTGGGTGACTTTCCGTTTAGAACACGAGATTTATGGCGTCAATGTGATGCAAGTAAAAGAGGTGCTTCGCTACTCTGAGATTGCAACTGTGCCTGGTGCGCCCAGTTTTGTGTTAGGTATTGTGCATTTACGGGGTACTGTAGTTACTGTTATTGACACTTGCCAGCGATTTGGTTTGCCATCAGGAGAGATTACTGACTCTACTCGTATCATGATCCTCGAAGTTGAAGGGCATGTTATTGGTATTCTTGTGGATGCGGTTTCTGAAGTGGTTTACTTACGACAGTCAGAGATTGAACCATCTCCTAATGTCGGTAACGATGAGTCATCCAAGTTTATTCAAGGCGTGTGTCACAAAAATGATACTTTGCTGATATTGGTTGAGCTTGCCAAGTTGCTTTCTGACGAAGAATGGTCTGATGTTGCTTCATTGTAAGTTGTTAAGGTAATGTCATAGATGGAATCTCAGTGGTTATTCAACTTCCTACTAATATTGCAATTTGTCATTCTAATGGGCGTTATTGTGTGGGCGTTGCGTCTGTCTAAGCGTTTAAACCAGATGAAACAACGGCATGAAGAATCGGAGCTAAACCAAAGAAAGCAGGTTCAAGTCCTTGCGTCTGGATCGATAGGTATGGGGCGTCGACTGGTTGCGATAGAAAAGAAATTAAACCTTGCTGTTGAAAAACAATCTGAGATTTTATCCAAAGAAGGAGGTGTTTCATACAACCGTGCTATGGAGCTGTTGGAAATGGGCGCCACCGTTGATGATCTTGTTTCTAAATGTGGCTTGATACGTGCCGAAGCAGAACTGATTAGTTTGTTGAAACAAGAGTCACGAAGAAATTCTGACTACCATTGATGATTCTTGATGCTGTGCGCAAAAGCAATAATCTCGGCAATCGCCAGATACAAAGCTTCGGGAATCTCCTCCCCTAACTCTAAAGTGCTGAGCATTTCAACCAGCTCAGGACTTTGATGTAATAACACATTATTCTCCTTCGCGACCTGCATTATTTTGTCAGCCAATAATCCGCTACCCTTGGCAGTAACCGTGGGAGCGGAATGGTAGTCATACTTCAAAGCGACGGCTTTTTGCATTAGGTCCTCACATCAATGAGTGATTGCGTGTTTAACGTCATACTGGTTTCTTTATCCAGTTTGGATTGAAACGTATCTAGCCTTTCCACCTCTATGTCTTTATCAATTAATTGCTGGCGTAAACTAGGCATGTTTTTTTGCAGTATTTTCACTGTGTCTGGGTGTTCTGCCGCGAACATAATCCCTACTTTGTTGCCTTGAATGCTGGCCCTTGCGTCAAATCGACCCGTTTCCTCGAAATCAAATTTTAATTTTACCAGCCAGCGTCTGTCCTGTGGTGCTTTTTCTTGTGTGCTGGCATCCTGATTAATTTCAACCTGCATCATGTGAAGGGTATGCCCACTTTTGATCGGAAGTTCAATGTGCAGCGGGTAATTTGGCGTCGTCGTGTTTTGATCTGAAAGATGTCGTAGTTGGCTTGTGGTGATGCGCTCGATAGCGTTGGCAATTTGCTCGGTCGGTGTGTTACCAAGGCGTAACGCGCTAATATTTTCTTGGCTATCCTTCAGGCGTAAAAGATTGAGTTTTAAATCGGCCGGTAAGAGCGTTTTATTATTAAGTAGTAAGTATTCTGAGAATAATCCGCTGGTCTGAATCGCTTGTTTCATATTGTCAGATGATGTTGTCAAAGCGTTTAAGTTGGGCAAGTTTTGAATAAGTTGCTGTAAGGCTTGCTGCGTCTGAGGTGACAAAGAAGAAGGAGTGTTACCCAGTGTCTGTAGCTGCTTAATCATATGGGTCATGTCTGAAAGTGACAATTGCTTTGGAAGGCTTTGTTTAAGCGCCTCCAGATACATGGGATGGGTGTTCGTATTGGATTTGTTGGGAATGGCTTGCACGTTATTATTGGCATCCACCATGACTCGGATTGTCTCCCCCAGTTTTAGTTTTGTACTGGTTGTTATGGGGAATTCCGTTTGACCATCACTCACCATGGTGATCTGTTGATTGGTGGTGGGAGCTGTGACGGTTAAATTCACCACACGGGAAGCCAGCATGACATTGTCTATTTTGGTTGTGTTTGTCATGGACGATTGGGACGCACTTAATGCTGGAGAGCCATTTTTAAGTGGGTTGTTAGGTAAAAGTTCAAGTGATACTTGAGCGCCGTTTTTTTTGGTGATTTGCGCCAATTGAAGGTTGCTGACATCAATCGGATCGCCTGCGTTAATCACACTGAAAGACTGGTTTGCGCTAGAGGCGTGCAATAACTGAGCGGGCCTGCCTTGAAAAAGAAGGCTTTCACTGCCGCTGAGTTTAATAGTGCTCATGTTCTCAATTAGCTTAATTTCACTTCCAAGCTTGGCCAAGGGGCCAGCGTTATTAAGCGCACTACTGCTTGCATTGCTTGGTTTGTTGGATGAAGTGTTAAGCATGGATCGTATATCAGAGATCATCTGGGCTGCCTATTTGTCCGTAACTTTCGTATAATGAGCGATCTTTGTTAGTGATAATAACAGGATGTTTAAACCCTCATTTTGAGTTCATGAAATCACTTATAACTGGGTTTTGTATCGGCCAATTTGGATAAATCTTTTGCAATCATCTGCTTCTTTAACAATATCAGACCTTTGGGTTGAGCGTGGGGGAAACGACCTCTGTAAAGGACTGTCTTTCCGTGTTCATCCTGGTGAAGTGTGGCGTGTCTTAGGTGGTAATGGTACTGGCAAGACATCTTTGCTGAAAGTGATCGCGGGGATTTCACCGCCCTTAGAAGGGAAGATACTGTACTCAGGTCAAGATGTGACCGCAGATCGCCGTCCATTGCAGCTGGAAATGCTGTATCTTGGTCATGCAATGGGAGTGAAAAATGCGTTAACAGTTGAAGAAAATCTTCGTTGGTATTGCCCTGAGCGCTCGTTAGAAGAGTTACACAATGCGGCTAGGGATTTAGGCCTTTTTCCATTTTTAGCCTCTTTTGTTAAAACACTATCAGCTGGTCAACAGCGTCGAGTGGCATTGGCGCGTTTGTGGTTAAGTAAAAAAACACTGTGGCTATTAGATGAGCCGTTTGCTGCATTAGATGTTGAAGGGGGAGTAATGTTAGAAGCCTGTATTCAGCAGCATCTAACATCAGGCGGCTTAGTGTTGTTAACTACACACCAAGATCTATCCTCAATTATTCCCCATGATATTGTGTTGCAACCATGACGTACCGTTCTTTTTTTATTTATGAGTTTTTGGTTTTGTGGCGGCGCAAGCAAGATGCGTTTAATGCTTTGTTATTTTTTATTATCGTAGTGATTTTGTTTCCGTTGGGGGTCAGTGCTGAGCCCGCTTTTTTGGCTCAAGCGGCCTCTGGTATTATTTGGTGTGGTGTCGTCTTATCTATTTTGATCTCTATAGGCCACATGTTTAAAGAAGATTATCAGGATGGATCCCTTGAACAGTGGATCGTCAGTGGTTTGTCTTTACCCTTATTGATGCTGTTAAAGGTGATGGCAAATTGGGTGGTGATAATATTGCCGTTATTGATAATGATGCCCCTGTTAAGTGAAATGCTGTTTATGCCAAATACGAGTTTTTGGGCCTTGGTATTGACCTTGCTATTTGGTACGCCAGGTTTATTCTTGATGGGGATGATGGGAGCGGCGTTAACGGTCTCGGTGAGACAAGGAACCATGTTAGTCATGTTATTGATATTGCCCTTATATTTACCCGTATTGATTTTTGCAACATCCGCGGTGCAAGCAGCACAATCTGGGTTGCCCTATTCTGGACTATTGGCCATGCTACTGGCCCTGTCTTTGATATCACTGGTGGTGTCACCTTTTATGACATCGATGGCGATAAAAGCGAGTGTAAGCGGATGAGTTGGTTATGGTTTCATAAGTTAGGTTCTCCAAAGTGGTTTTTCTTTTGGTCGAAATCTTGGGCTTTGCCTGTGTTTTGTGTTGGGTGTTTTGGGCTTGTGCTGGGCTTAGTGTGGGGTCTGGCATTTCCCCCTGAAGATTATCAGCAAGGAAATAGCTTTCGTATTATTTATATTCATGTTCCTGTGGCGATGTTAGCGCAATCTTGTTATCTCGCAATGGGCGTCGCTGGCTTGGTTTTTCTTGTTTGGCAAATGAAGATAGCGCCTATGTTCATCAAAGCCATAGCGCCAATTGGAGCTGTCATGGCCTTAATGGCTATGGTATCGGGGGCGATATGGGGTAAGCCAACATGGGGAACTTGGTGGGTATGGGACGCAAGGTTAACCTCGGTGTTAGTGTTGTTTCTACTCTATATGGGGATTATTGCCCTGCAAAATGCATTAGAAGATATGACATTAGCCAATAAAGCCGCCGCCATAATGAGCGTGGTGGGGCTGATTAATTTGCCCATCATTAAGTATTCGGTAGTACTTTGGAATACCTTACACCAAGGGCCGACGTTTACTATAACGAAGAAGCCCGAAATGCCCGCTGAGATGTGGTTGCCCTTGTTGATTGCTGTGGTTGGTTTGTATTGCTTAGTCGCAGGATTGCTGCTGTGGCGAATGCAGTCTGAAATCATCCTACGGGAGCATAGGTCAAATTGGGTAAAACAAGAGGTAATGGGCAATGGCCTTTGATAGTTTGGCAGATTTCTTGTTGATGGGAAGGCATGGAGTTTATGTCTGGTCGGCTTATGGCATGTGTGCTTTGGCGTTGTTATCACTCATTTGGCAGACGGTTTCCATGCGTAGCAAGGCGCGCGACACAGTACGAAAACGTTTTTTAAGGGATCAATCTCGCTAATGCATCCGCAAAGACAAAAACGCCTATTGGCGGTTATCTCTATCGTGTTGGTTCTGGGTGCTGCGCTTGCTTTGGTGATGTATGCCCTCAAGCAAAATATCAATTTGTTTTTTTCCCCTTCTCAGATTGCCATGGGCGAAGCGCCCAGGAAGACGAATATTCGCGCGGGAGGATTGGTGGTAGAAGGCAGCGTGCAGCGCGACCCCAACAGTTTGGCTGTTTCTTTTGAAGTGACAGATTTTCAACACAGTGTCACCATAGAGTATCGAGGTATTTTGCCGGATTTATTTAGAGAAGGGCAGGGCGTGGTTGCATTAGGGCAACTGAACGAGCAGGGCACGTTTGACGCCTCGCAAGTATTGGCAAAGCACGATGAAAAATACATGCCCCCAGAAGTGTCGGAGGCATTGAAACATGCAGAGAAACCTATACCCGTCGCTGCACCCACTTATTATTAATTTAGGTTTATTATGTTGCCTGAAATTGGTCAGTTTTCTCTGATATTGGCTTTGTTTTTTGCCTTATCCTTAGCCATCATGCCTTTGGTTGGCTACTGGAAAGGTAATCCACTTTTACTGGCGACCGCCCGTCCGCTGACGTTTATCATGTCCGCCTTGGTGCTGGTGAGTTTTGTTCTTTTAGCTGTTGCATTTTTAACAAACGACTTTTCTGTTTTGTACGTCAATCAGAACTCCAGCATCAAGTTGCCAATTTGGTATAAAGTCAGTGCCGTGTGGGGCGGGCATGAAGGCTCTCTGTTGTTTTGGGTGCTAATATTAGTCGGCTGGTGTTCCGCTGTAGCACTAAAAATACGTACTTTACCTATGGATATTGGCCCGATTGTACTTGCTGTTTTGGGCGCCATTTGTGTTGGTTTCCTATCTTTCCTGTTGTTTACCTCTTCGCCATTTGTTCGCTTATTGCCTGATACGCCCCTTGATGGGGGCGATTTAAATCCGCTGCTGCAGGATTTTGGTTTGATCGTTCATCCACCTATTTTGTACATGGGCTATGTAGGGTTCGCGGTGGCTTTTGCTTTTGCTGTGACGGCATTGATTACGGGCAATTTAAATGCGGCTTGGGCCCGCTGGGCGCGGCCTTGGACGGCCTGCTCATGGGCCTTCTTAACGTTAGGCATTACCCTTGGAAGCTGGTGGGCGTATTATGAATTAGGTTGGGGCGGCTGGTGGTTTTGGGATCCTGTTGAGAATGCTTCCCTTTTGCCTTGGCTGTCAGGAACCGCTTTGCTGCACTCGTTGGCGGTCACAGAAAAGCGTGGGGTGTTTAAGAGCTGGACGGTTTTATTGGCGATTTTCACTTTTAGTCTTTCGTTATTAGGGGCTTTTTTGGTGCGATCGGGTGTATTGACGTCGGTTCATTCCTTTGCAGCCGATCCCACTCGTGGTGTTTTTATTTTGGGATTGCTTGTGGTGTTCGTTGGTGGCAGCCTATTCTTGTATGCGATTCGTGCCTCCCAAGTGCGTTCAAGTGTCACGTTTGGGGTGACGGGGCGAGAAGCGTGGCTGCTGCTTAATAATATTTTATTAACAGTGCTAACCCTAACCGTTTTATTGGGGACTCTGTATCCTTTAATATTTGATGCGTTGGGATTGGGGAAAATTTCTGTTGGTGCGCCGTATTTTAATAGTGTATTTACGCCTATTGCCCTTTTACTCATTGTTTTTATGGCGGTCGGGCCTTTGTCGAAATGGCATAAAACCTCATGGAATAGCCTATTAAAAGTGTGTGTTATCGTGGCTATCTTAGCGATGCTAATCGCGGGCGGTTTAGTGTATTGCTTTGAGTTTGGCTGGTTGGCTTGGGTGTGTTTGTCCGTGGCATCTTGGGTGTTGTTACTCTCTTTCTCTGATTGGTTTAGCAAGGTAACCGCTGGTTCAAAGGGAATCATTCCTCGTGCGCGCCAATTACCAAGAAACTACTACGGCATGTTATTGGCGCATATTGGTGTGGCGGTTACCTTGATTGGTATTATTTTGG
>CAZBUC010000111.1:0-7549 GCA_964494965.1 uncultured Maribrevibacterium sp. | reverse complement strand
GAGATGTATAGGTACCTACAGAATAACCTTGTCTGCACAAATACTGTGTCAGCATGGCGCACGTTGAGCCTTTTCCGTTGGTACCGGCAACAGTAATAATTTTATGCTTAGGTCTTGATAGGTTCAGTCTGGCTAAAACCTGACTGCCCCTATCCAACCCAAGCTCAATTTCAGCAGGATGTTGGCTCTCAATGTAAGAGAGCCAACTGTCTAATGACGTAGGCGTCATTTAATCAAGCAACCTTGTTAGCAGTAAGCAATGAAAGAATATTATACAAACGCGGACGCATTTCATCTCGTTTGATGATCATATCCAATGCACCTTTATTCAGCAAAAACTCACTACGCTGAAAGCCTTCCGGCAATTTCTCGCGAACTGTTTGCTCTATAACACGAGGACCAGCAAAACCTATCAAGGCATTTGGTTCAGCGACATTCAGATCGCCAAGCATAGCAAGGGAGGCAGATACGCCACCAAAGACTGGATCCGTCATTACGGAAATATATGGAATGCCCTCTTGCTTCATACGTTCTAAGCCCGCACTGGTTTTGGCCATCTGCATTAATGAAATAAGAGCTTCTTGCATACGCGCACCACCACTCGCAGAAAAACACACCAGTGGTATGCGCTTTTCTAAACAAACGTTGACCGCTTGAATAAAGCGTTCACCAACAATGGCGCCCATTGAACCACCCAAGAAGCTAAACTCGAAAGCTACCGCTACTAGAGGCATACCATCCAGCGATCCTTCCATTGCCACAAGGGCATCTTTTTCGCCAGTGGCTTTTTGAGCATCGGCCAATCTGTCTTTATAACGCTTAGAATCTTTAAATTTGAGTTTGTCTTCTGGTTCCAAATGCGCACCAATTTCTTGACGACCTTCCTTATCAAGAAAAATATCGAGACGACGGCGTGCGCCAATGCGTAAATGGTGTGTACACTTAGGGCATACATCTAAATGCTTTTCGAGTTCAGGTCGGTATAAAACATTTTCGCACTTAGGGCACTTCTTCCAAAGCCCCTCGGGTACTGAGCCCGACGTACTACGTTTGGACTCGCTGCGAACAAGCGAAGGGACAAATTTATCTAACCAGCTACTCATTTAATTCTCCATATATCTTAATGACAACCGACCATGTCTTACATTTTGCAAGGCGCAACAAGAAGGCAAAACTGAATCGACTGCTAACAATTCTTTTTAAATAACCTGATTTTAAATCACTTACCTACACACCAATCAAACACGTGAAAACAAGTGGTTGTTATCTACACTGGCCGTCGGTTTAAAAACAGCCAACGATTAAAATCAATCAGTAAGTGATACATTAACTTAGTTTTACAGCTAACTCAGAGACGACTATTATTACATTTTCTCATGAGAGATTTAAGCTCACTATTTCAGGGCTATTCTACACCATCTAAGACTCATTCAGGAGTAAGATCCGCCAATAAAATGTCATCTAAATGAGCATCTTTTCAAAAGATTTTACATTTTGGACAAAAGAGCAGCACACTATCAACGTCAAAGCGACAAATACAACAGAGAAATAGCACAGCAGATTACAGAGACTAGGCCGTTTTCACTAACTCAATAAAGCTTTGTACTTTCTTTTCACTTTTCACTCCCTTGGACTGTTCAACACCACCACTAACATCCACGGCATAAGGCGAAACCCGCTCAATCGCGATCTGCACATTTTCAGGGGATAAACCTCCTGCGAGCACAAGGGATTTAGAAAGCTCTGACGGAATTAATGACCAATCAAACACATCACCGGTTCCGCCCGGAACACCCTCTTTATAAGCATCCAATAAAATAGCAGCGGCATTGGGATAATCATCAACCAGTGATGAAATATCGTCACCTGCTTTAATACGAAGCGCCTTGTAAAAGCAACGCTTGTAGGAAACACACTCAGCGTCGGATTCGTTGCCATGAAACTGAATTATCCACCTACTACTGCCTGCTAACACACTATCGATAAAATCTCTCTGCGCATCAACAAACAAGGCAACAGGGACAATAAAAGGTGGCAGCTTATCAAGAATAGCATTCGCTGCCTCAGGCGTAATATAGCGTGGACTCTTGCTGTAAAATACAAAACCAAGAGCATCAGCACCGTGATGGCAGGCAATTAGAGCATCTTTAAGATTGGTAATTCCGCAAATTTTAACTCGACAACTCATAAGCAGGCTCATTCACGTGAGGAAGGAAGTGTGGCCCTAGTGGGCGTGCAGGTACGTTAAAATGCTCAGGGTACTGAGCATCAACAAAGTATAACCCTGTCGGTGGCGCGGTAATGCCACCTTTTGTCCGATCTTTAGCATCAAGTACTTCTTTGGCCCATGAGACAGGCTTTTCATTTGCGCCTACCGTCATCAAAACGCCAGCAAAATTCCTAATCATGTGGTGTAAAAACGCATTTGCCCTTACATCGAGAACAATATATTGACCCAATTGTTGCACCTGAAAATTTAGCACAGTACGAATTGGAGTGTTAGCTTGACAGCCAACCGCTCGAAAAGAAGAGAAATCATGAGTACCAATAAAAAAGCGGGCGGCCTGACTCATACGTTCAACATTAAGCGCTTTGTAAGTCCAAGTGACACCATTAGACAAGATTGCGGGGCAAAAAGGCGCAGAGTAAATGACGTAACGATAGCGTCGAGTTAATGCACTAAAACGAGCATGAAAGTCATCAGGCACATAGCGAGCGGCAACAACAGAAATGGAGGCAGGCAGGTAGGTATTGACACCCACTGTCCACGATCGCTCATTACGTTGCACATCCGTTTCGAAATGGATAACTTGTGCACTGGCATGTACACCCGAATCGGTGCGGCCGGCACAGACAACTTTCACAGGGTGATTGGCAATTTTAGACAAAGCCTTTTCTACATTTTCTTGGACACTTGGGACACCAAATTTCTGTGATTGCCATCCCTTGTATTCAGAACCATCATATTCAATAACCAGAACTACTTTTTTAATCACTTGGGAACATGCGCTCCATCATATTTTGTGCTTCGCTGATTTGTTTTTCGTTACCAGATTCGATGACATCATCAAGAATTACTTTTGCCCCCTCTTCGTCGCCCATATCCATATATGCTCTTGCTAAATCTAACTTGGTTGCGACTTCATCGCCACTGGCATCAAAGAAGTCAAACTCCTCTTCTTCATCACTGCCTTCTTCATCTTCAGCAGCTTCAGCTTCTCCAAACTCAGGCGCCTCGAAATCATCATCTGCACTTTGTGCCTCTGCAAGTGTTTCTTCAATAGAATTGGCTAACGTTTCATTTGGTGACTCATCAAAAATCGCCGATTCATCAATATCCTCTTGATCAGTGTCATCTAACAAACTGGAGACAAAGGACTCTTCTTCTGATTGCGCTTCGCTATTTTTCTCTTCAGGAAGATCTGCTTCTATTGAAGGCTCGGGTTGCATCGTTGGAATATCATCTTCATCCTCAACATCTAAATCAGCAAAGTCATCTTTCTCATCGTCATCATTTGAATTTAATGTCGTGTCGTCTGACAGGTCATCAAGCTCATCAAAAGAATCAAATAGATCTTCAACACTGTCTTTATCGTCTTCTAGTGAACTGTCAAAATCTTTTACAGTAACGTCTTGCTCTTCCGGATCAGTTAAATCAGCGAAATCGGTACTCTCCAATTCGTCATCAAAAGCCCCGAATCTATCTAGCTCGTCATCTTGTTCAGGGCTATCAAAATCAAATGCGAAAGGATCTTCTTCAGGAAGTTCTTTATCTTCCACTGTTTTTTTTACAGGTTCTTCGACAAAACTACTGGCAACAACAGGGGCGGCGGCAACTGCAGCCGCAGCTGGCGCAACCGCTGGACTAGACAAATCAAATTCATTCTTATCAGCTGAAGCTTCCTTTTCTTGCTTTTTTCCTGCACGACGCATAACAAGACCAACAAGAAAACCTAACAGTATTAGAACAACCGCCCCTATGGAAACGACAATCGGATTACCAAAGATTTTATTGGTCAAAGAGTTTGCCTCTGCCAGCTCTTTTTCTCTACGCAACTGATCAGCCTCTAAAAGCTGGTCAACGGTGTTTTTCTGCTCTTGCAAGGATTGCTGAGCGCTGGCAAATAACTGCTGAAGTTCAGCCATTTGCTTATCTTTAAGACTGATGAGTTGCTGCAGTGTTTCCAATTGCGTATTGAGATCATTCAATTGACCAGATAATTCGTCTTTTTCGCGTTTTTCCTTATCGAGCATCTCTTGAGAAGCGATTAACTCCTCTTGCAAAGCATTCATAGCCGCACTTTGATTTTCTCCAGTGTTAGAACTCGCAGCATTTTCAGGTAATGCACTCTGACCAGAAGCCAAAGTAAGCTTATCATCATCACTGGCTGGTGCCTGAGCCGCTGGTTTTGTCTGTGCTTGAGTATTTAACTGAGCTTGCTCGATGGTGTTGTCGCGATTAATATTTCTTAAAGCCATCCAGGCATCATGTTGACGTTGAAATTCACTTTTCGATATAGATTGATTAAACAGTGCTATTTGTTCTTGGGTGGGCAGACGCAGCACGGCGCCTTCTTTTAGCAAGTTAATGTTATCTGAGTAAAAGGCGTCTTTATTAAGCGCCTGAATAGCCATCATAGTCTGATAAATAGTTAACTGATTAGATGCTTTATTTTGATCCGCAATGGACCATAACGTATTGCCTTTGTCTACATTTAATTGCCCCTTGCTAGCCATCCTCTCCGCGGCAATGGTTGCCTGACGAAATACAGAGTTTTGCGAACTAGCTGGCGTCTCTAAAGCACTGGATTGAAGTACTTCTTCCTGTGACTTCTCAATTAAAACAGGCTGATTCAGGGGGGCTTGATACTCCCTAACTATTTGACCACTCGGCCACCGAGCCGCTAAAACAAAACGCAGTTCGTCCACGTCCAAAGGACTTTCTGATGATACATTAACGACCAGTCGGTTATTCTCTCTTGCAACATTAAATCTCAACCGCGATAGGACCCGCGTCGGCGCCAAACCAGCTTGTTGGAACTCACTTTCACTCCCTAATCGCACCAATATATCGTCAACTGTCAGTCCGCTGACATCGCTAAGCTCAATTTGACCACGGTACGGCTCGCCCATATTCGATTGTGAGGTCAATTCGCCCAGCTCCAATGCGTAACTGCTGGACACAAAAAGTGCGCTTGACACAGCAATACTGACGAGGGTTTTTCTGAGCATAATATTCCCTTTATTTACAAATAATGGACACGTGTTTACCAACTAGTATCTTACACAGGTAGCCATTTATCAATAGCTTTAGAATCAACGGTTTGCAGTTAACAGGCAACTTACAGAAAAAAGTGCTCGCTTGCGAGCATGCTTTTTAGTTCAGCGGGATATAAACTGACTTCGGTAATAAAAACCCTGCACGTAATCCACCCCTAGCATTTTTGCAAAAACCCAATCATCATGGAATTCTACCCCTTCCAATACCACTTTTTTACCTGTGGCATGAGCAAAATCAATAATTTTTGATACGAAAATCATAAAATTCGCGTCTTGCTTTTTTTCCAGCACACATCTATCCAGTTTAATCCACTCAACCAACTGTAGAACAGCGACAGATAACATCGATTTCTCATTACATAAATCATCTAATGCTGTTCCAACCCCTAACTGATTAAAAACTTCAATCATTGAGAGGCTCATAACAGCATCACTTAGTTCGGAATTTTCTATCAATTCAACAACAACCCTGTCTTTTCCTTCCATCTGTATCAATTCAATCAAAGGGTTATCCAATAAATCTTGCCCACAGGCATAAAAAGCGTCTTGATCTAGATTAACAAACACCTTCTCAGCTTGACTGAGATTACTTAGTTGAATTTTCTTCTGTGCCAATTCTACTTGCAGCAACAACAAAGGGTTGTCATGAAGAGAAGCGTAAACAATGTCTGGCCTTATAAATCGACCATTAGGCATTCTAAACCTTGAAAGTGCCTCATACGCATACACATCACCACTACTCAGCTCTACAATAGGCTGATATTCAACACCAAAACGCTTTGCTTCTATCAACTCCAATAGAGCTCGCTGCGACAACATGGCCATCTAATCACCCATTAAATATAATAAAAATCATTACCAAATATATTTTACACTAAAAAAAACCTCGCTATAAAGCGAGGTTTCTTTTAAAACAATGAGTTAGAGTGAAATCACATCATTCCGCCCATGCCACCCATTCCGCCCATGCCACCCATATCAGGCATGCCAGCATCATCTTTAGGCAAATCAGCAATCATAGCTTCGGTTGTGATCATCAGACCAGCAACAGAGGCTGCTGCTTGAAGCGCAGAACGTGTTACCTTAGCTGGATCTAGGATACCCATTTCCAACATATCACCGTATTCGCCAGTTGCTGCATTGTAACCGAAATTACCTTCACCTTGTTTTACTTTATCGACAACAACAGAGGCTTCATCACCAGCGTTTGTTACGATTTGACGCATTGGCGCTTCCATTGCACGTAACGCTAAAGCAATACCGACGTTTTGGTCTTCGTTGTCACCGACAAGATCTAATACTTTAGTCAATGCACGAACCAAGGCAACACCACCACCGGCAACAACACCTTCTTCAACCGCTGCACGGGTTGCATGAAGAGCATCGTCTACACGTGCTTTTTTCTCTTTCATAGCCACTTCAGTTGCCGCACCAATCTTGATAACAGCAACACCGCCAGCTAGTTTAGCAACACGCTCTTGAAGCTTCTCTTTATCATAGTCAGAAGAAGAGTTCGCGATTTCTGCACGAATTTGTTCAACACGGCTTGTGATGTTAGCGGCAATACCCGCACCATCCACGATCGTTGTGCTTTCTTTCGTCAAAGTAACACGCTTAGCCGTACCTAACTGCTCTAATGTCGCAGTATCAAGGCTCAAGCCAACCTCTTCAGAAATCACTGTCGCACCAGAAAGAACCGCAATGTCTTCTAGCATAGCTTTACGACGATCGCCAAAACCAGGGGCTTTTGCCGCCGCAACCTTAACAATACCACGCATGCTGTTCACAACAAGCGTAGCCAAAGCTTCACCTTCAACATCTTCAGCGATAATCAACAAAGGACGTGACGCTTTAGCAACACCTTCCAATACTGGTAATAACTCACGAATATTCGTGATTTTTTTGTCAACCAATAAGATGAATGGGTTTTCTAGTTCCGCACTCATGGTTTCTTGGTTGTTAATGAAATAAGGAGATAGGTAGCCACGATCAAATTGCATACCTTCAACCACGGCTAGTTCGTCGTCGAAACCAGAACCTTCCTCTACCGTGATTACACCTTCTTTACCTACACGCTCCATAGCTTCTGCAATAATTTTACCAACAGAAGAATCTGAGTTTGCAGAAATAGTACCAACTTGCTCGATAGCACGGTTGTCAGTACATGGCGTAGACAACAGAGCAAGCTCTTTGACCACAGCTGCAGCAGCTTTATCAATACCACGCTTAAGATCCATTGGGTTGTGACCAGCAGCTACAATCTTTGCTC
>CAZBUC010000110.1:0-7574 GCA_964494965.1 uncultured Maribrevibacterium sp. | reverse complement strand
TTGAATCGACAAATTCGCCGTATGTGTGAGCATTTTGGCTACGAGGTAATGAAGCTTGAACGTACCCGTATTATGAACGTGAGCTTAAAAGGTTTGCCTGTAGGCGATTGGCGTGATTTAACGCAAAAAGAGCTGGCGGTATTGCTTAAATCCATTGAGGACTCTTCCTCTGAAGCCAATCCTGCAACGAAAAAATCGCATAATCCGCGCAAAAACACACGCGCTAACACAACGCCAAAGCCCTCGAAAAAACCACTGCCAAAGTCATCGTCCGCCGCCAATACTAAGCATCCGAAAAGCAAAGACAAGCGGCCTTTTGCTGATGGTAAAAACCCAATTGGTAATAGCAAACGTCCGACTGGCAACAGCAAACGTCCAACGGGAAAGCCGAGTGCCACTGGCCAGCGTCCTGTAAAAGGCAAAGGCCCTCAAAAAGGCAAGAGACCCTAAGGTTGTCTTTGTTTGATTCACGTATGTGCCCGATTATTGAAAAAGATGCCTTTTTTTCTATGATTGGGCGTATGCTGTCCTCACAGGATAGACGATATTGTATTTGGTTAATCTGAATAAGGTCGTTTTGTTTTAGCTGTTTCGCGGCTAACTGTCCTAGTGTAAGTCTTGTATTTCCGCTTTTTTATATCTGATCGTTACTTTTCTCCACGTTTGCAACACAGCGTCCACACTTCAGATTTGATGATCTATGAGCGATTCATTTTATGTTTCAGCTTGTTATGGCATTGTCACGTCTGCTTTTTCTTCAAGGCATTTCTCAAAAGGAACAACATAATGAATCTCCCTGTGGTAGGCGTAATTGGCACCTCGAAAAAGGAAGACGAACGACGTTATCCCATTCATCCTGAGCATTTACTGCGCATTCCGGAAAATCTTCGCCGTCGGCTTATATTTGAAGAGGGCTATGGTATTCCCTTTGGTATCACTGATTCAGATATAGCTGATTTGACGGGAGGAATAGCGAGTCGTCATGAAATATTGGCGGATATTGGTATGGTGATTATTAATAAGCCCGTTTTAGAAGATCTGCAAGAGCTGCGTCAGGGTGGGACTCTTTGGGGGTATGTGCATTGTGTGCAGCAACGGGATATGACGCAAATGGCGTTAGACCGTAAGCAAACGCTGATTGCTTTTGAAGACATGTTTGTTTGGTCTCCTAATGGTCAAATAGGTCGCCATACGTTTTACAAAAACAATGAGATGGCAGGGTATTGCGCGGTGATTCATGCTTTGCAATTAAAAGGCATCGACGGGCATTATGGGAATCAGCGTAAAACGGTGATTTTTGGTTTTGGCGCGGTGAGCCGTGGGGCTATTTATGCATTAAAAGCACACGGTTTTAGAGACATAACCATTTGCATCCAACGACCAGACCATGAAGTGCGTGAAGAAGTGCTGGACTGCCATTATGTGCGGATTCAAGCGGGTGGCGACGATCAGGCACGCATGATGGTGATAGAGCACGATGGTTCGGCAAAACCACTGACCGAGTTATTGAGCGACGCCGACATAATTGTGAATGGTGTTTTTCAAGATACCGCCAATCCCATTCATTTTGTTATCGAGCCTGAAAAAGATTGTCTTAAACCCAATAGTCTGATTATCGATGTGAGTTGTGATGAGGGAATGGGGTTCTTTTTTTCCAAACCTACCACGTTTAAGGTGCCTATGTTTCAATACGAAAGCATTGATTATTATGCGGTTGATCACACACCCAGTTATTTCTGGGAAAGCGCTACACGTTCCATTTCCGCGGCTTTAATTGTGTATCTACCCAATGTGTTAGCTGGTCGAGACAGCTGGCAAGAAAATGATACTATCCGTCATGCCATTAATATTGATAAAGGGCAGATTAAGAATTCGGCTATTTTATCGTTTCAAAACAGAGACACAACGCCGCCTTATGCTTATCGTAATGGTATTTGATGATTTGTCATATTACCGTGATACTTTTTAAAAGGTTTTTTTTGATCTCAATAAAACCACTCCCATAAATCATTGTCGAAAAGTGATGGTCAAAAAATTGGCTGTCCAAACTAGTTTCAGGAAGGTATGAGTCAAACATCCTTACATGACAACATCACGGCCTGTGATCAATGTGATACCCTGCATTCTTTGGAGGCGTCCGAGCGTGGTCAGCGTTTACGTTGTGCGCAGTGTGGGTGTGTTGTTATGAATTTTCATGAACAGGGAGTCGGACGCCTAATGGCAGCCAGTTGTTCAGCCCTTTTTATGTTGGTGTTTGCGTCGGCTTTTCCTTTCCTGAGCTTTTCCAGTCGTGGTGCATCACGCAGTATTACGTTATTTGATCTCGTGGAGGTCCTGATTCAGCAGGATTTTTTGGTGTTGGGGATTTTGATCAGTTTGGCATTGTTTGTTTTCCCCGTTGTTTATCTGGTGTCTGTGGTTTTTTTGGTGGCGTCGTTTCGTTACGCTATTCTGAAACCATTTTTTCAAGGCTATTTTATTCGCTGGATCCTAGCCATTCAGCCTTGGTTGATGCTGGATGTTTTTCTGATCGGTGCCCTGGTGGCGCTGATAAAAATGGACAGCTTTTCAGAGGTTAGGTTTGATCTGTCGTTTTTTGCTTTCTGTGTATACGCCTTGCTGCTGTTAAAAACCGTTAGCCTGATAGACAGGCGTTGGTTGTGGCGTCAAGTGTCTTTAGGTCAAGTATCTGTAGATAAAGTGTCTGTAGATCAAGAGTCTTCAGACCCAATATTGTCGGATAAGGTGTCGTTTAACCGTGGGCAAACGGCTCGTCAGTTAGGGTTGGTTGGCTGTCATTTTTGTGGCCTAGTATTGAATGGAGCGGAGCGGCATTGTGGCCGTTGTGGTCACTCCGTTCATAGTCGCCGTTCTCACAGTATGTCTAGCACGATCGCCTTACTTGTTGCCGCGGCGGTGATGTTTCTTCCCGCGAATTTTTTTCCTATCATGCAGACGACATTTTTAGGCAGCAGTGACTCTTCCACCTTGGTGGGTGGTGTGCTCTTATTATGGTCTCTTGGGTCATATCCAGTGGCAATGGTGATTTTTTTCGCTAGTGTGGTAATACCCATCGCAAAGATTTTGTCGTTGAGCTGGTTGTGTTGGCAATATTATTACCCGACAGAGCGCGAAACTCGGCAAAAAATCCGTTTGTACCGCATCACGGAATTAGTCGGGCGTTGGTCGATGATCGATATTTTTGTCGTGGCGGTGTTGACTGTGTTGGTACAGCTAGGGGAGCTGGTGTCTATTTCTCCGGGTCCGGCGGCATTGCCTTTTGCCGCAACGGTCGTGCTTACCATGCTGGCAGCCATGACATTTGATCCACGCTTATTGTGGGACAAGACTGGAAATCCCTCTTATTTAGACTCAGCGGAGAAACCTTATGACGAAGCGTGTCACTAACGTTGAGCGCCTCAAGCGAGTGCATTTTAACTCCATTTGGTTGGTACCACTGATCGCCATTTTGGTGGCAAGCTGGATGTTGTACCAAAACTGGGCTAGCCAAGGCCCTGTCATCACATTAATAGCCCCTAATGCCGAGGGCTTGGAAGCGGGTCAGACAAAACTCAAGGCCCGTAATGTGGACGTAGGGAGAGTGATTGATATTCGTTTGAGCGAAGACTATGAGAAGGCCGTAGTGCAAGTGCGGATGAATCAAGGAACGCAAAAAATGCTACGGGAAGGGACCCAGTTTTGGGTGGTAAAACCCCGAATTGGCAGAGAGGGCGTGAGTGGTCTAGGTACCTTATTGTCTGGTGCCTACATTGATATGGCGCCGAGTGATGAAGGGCAAGAAATTCGACAGTTTACGCTGTTGAGCCAGCCGCCATTATCCACCAAAAACGAAGGTTTACGTGTGTTTTTGCACAGTGAAAACAGCGCTAAGTTAAACGTAGGTACTGTCGTGCATTTTCGTGGCTACGATGTGGGCTATGTGGAAGAAGTCGGATTCGATACCGCGTCTGGCAAAATCACTTATCGCGTTGTCGTTACGCCGCCCTATGATGCTTTAATAAACGACTCAACACAGTTTTGGATAACGCCGGGGTTGTCTTTTAGAAGCTCGGTGCAAGGGTTCGAAGTTAAGCTAGATTCATTGGAAACCTTGTTATCCGGCGGTATCTCCTTTGGTACTGGAGAAAGCCAAACGCCAGGACGCCCTATAACAGATTTAACCTCTTTTCGTTTGTTTGCCTCAAAAGACGAAGCTGATAACCATGTTTTTAGTAATACGATTGAATACGTTTTTTTGTTTGATGCCAATGTCAGTGGGCTTGCGGCGGGGGCCGATGTGGAGTTTCGTGGTGTGAGAGTGGGTACTGTGTTAGAGGTGCCTTTTACAGGAATACCATTAGAGGCATTAGCGTCTCGTCAAAGACCGGTTATCCCTGTACTGGCTCGTATTGAACCTCAGCGTTTAGATTCGTCTGCTACGTCGGAGCAGGAGGTGATTAATCAGTGGCGGGAAAGAGTGCCTGCTTATATCAACCAAGGACTCAGGGCGAGATTGGAGATTGGTAACTATTTGAACGCGGCAAAAGTGATCAGTTTGGATTTTATTGATAATCCTCCTAGTGATTCCCTTACAAGAGTGGCGGGCTATCAAGTGTTTCCAACCAGTGCAACGACCTTGGCAGGCATTGAAAACCAGATCTCACAGGTGCTTGACACTCTGGTGCAGGTGCCATTAAAGGAAACCTTTGAGCAGCTTAATCAAACCATGGGCAGCGCAGATGAAACCTTACGGCAGTTGCAATTAATGAGCGAGGCTGTGAAGCAATTATTGGCTCAGTCCGATACACAGGCTCTTCCTGAGCAGTTGTCCGAGGCTATTGCTGAGCTGAATCGTACATTAGCAACGTATCAAGCTAGTGGCCAGATAGGGCGTCCAGTTCGAGAGAATATGGTGTTATTAAACCGTACTCTAAATGAGCTGCAGCCACTGCTGCGTCAATTGCGAGAAAATCCCAATACGTTAATTTTTGACAGTAAGCCGCAAACAGATGTTCAGCCAAGAGCGGCTCAATAAGACTGGTATTAGTAAGATAAAATACACGAGGAAAACATGCATAGAATGAGTTTACGGCTGTTTGTTTGGGGCGTTATTGCTTGGTTGATGGTGGGCTGCGCGACACCGGTTTCACCAAGCAAAGAGTACCTCTTGACCGATGACGCCTTGTCCACCGTAAAGGTTCAGTCTACTAACCCCGTGTTTATACAGCTGGTGCCAGTGAGTATGGCAAATTATCTTGTGGGCAATGAAATGGTGCTGGTGACTTCCGAAGGCCAAGTGCATCGCTCAAAAAACAATCTATGGGCTGAGCCGTTATCTTCGCAATTAAGTCGATTGACCCAGCAGCGATTGGAGTCCGCATTGCCGGATATTACCTGGTTGAATACGCAGGCTTTTTTTCCTCAAGATGCTTATGAGCTGCATATTGAAATAGACACTTTTTTTGCGGACTTGGACGGCGCTACGACCATTTCTGGTCGCTGGTACATGGTCGCGAAAACGGGTGAGTTGCTGCTTTCAGATACCTTTAATGCTACCGCTCACATGCAATCTGATGGTTATCAAAGTATGGTTAAAACCTTATCTGAAAGCTGGTCAGAGCAGGTAATGCTTATAACACAGGGCATTGCTCGTTATTTTAAGTAATGAGGTTTGTCATTGAGTGAGTTTTGTAGGCCCATCAGTCAGTTCTTCAGTAAATGCGTTTAAGCAAGTAACGACATGCATTGGGTGGCTTAAGTGTAAGCAATGCCCACTGGCTTCGATAATTTCAAGCTTTGCGTTGGGTAGATTTTGTTGAGTGTATTGTCCTATGGATGTAGCGACTAAGGCATCGTTTGCGCTTTGTAGAACCAGGTTTGGTGTTGTCACTTGTGGCAGTAAATGACGGTAGTCCGACAAGAAAGTCGCCGAAGCAAAGGGCTTTGAGTAAATCACGTCATTGGAGCAAAAAGTGGTCAGTATTTCATTTAGCACAGTTCTCTCGCTTTTGGATTGTGATGCCGGGTGGAGTAGGCTTTCTCTCGCGATAAGCGGTGCTAAGTAATTTCCCCATCCAATAAAGTCTCTGCGCATAAGATCAATTAGCTTTTCCAGCGTACTTTTTTCAAAGCCGCCTTGGTATTGCGAATCAATATTTAAAAAGCAAGGGGAAGGGCAAATGGCTACCATACTGGAAAATAAATCGGGGCGTTGATGTGCCACAATCCAGCCTATGGTACTGCTTACAGAATGACCGACAAAGATGCTCTGCGTTAATGACAGAGCATCACAAATTTCCATAATGTCTAGCGCGTACCCTTCAAGACCGGAATAACGCGCTTCTTTGTAAGCTGAGAAGTCTGAATTGCCACAACCGACATAATCGAACTGAATGACACGGTACTTTTCTTCCAGCAATGGAACCATAAAGCGCCACACAGACTGATGACAGCCAAAACCATGGGCTAGGATAATGGTTTGTTCGCCAGAACCTGATATTTTGACGTTGTTTCTAGTTACGACATCGATTGGCATTTTACAGGTTCCCTTACGATCATGGAGGTTATTCTTGCACATCCATGTATTTGTTTGCCCAAACACGGTTTTCTTCCAAAGTAGAATAGCGTGTTGACAGTTCTGAGGCATTCAACGTCCCTTCGGCAATACCTCTTTGCTCTCGTAAACAATCATAAGTGGCTTTAATGGCGGCAAAATAGGCCGCATGCCCATTCACTACGATACGCACGCCATTTTCTGCTAAGCGTTTACGATCGCGAAGTTCTGGATTGTCATAAGCCACTAACATGATAGGGATTGAGATGTGCTGACTAATCTCTTCTAGATGCGCGAAATCTCTGATTCCCACCATACAAATACCATCTACGCCAACCGATTGATAGGCTTTAACGCGCTGAATGGTTTCTTCTACAGTCAGCTGACCGGCATTGGTACGGGCGATGATGCTCATAACGGGGTCAATGCGGGCCTCTATAGCGGCTTTTAGTTTTCCTACCGCTTCTTCAACGGGAATTAAATCCGTTGACTTATGGCCGTATTTTGCTGGCAGTAGCGTGTCTTCAATGGTTAATGCCGCGACACCTGCTCGTTCAAGTTCCACAATGGTTCGCATGACATTGAGGGCATTTCCGTATCCATGATCCGCGTCGGCAATGATAGGTAAGCGGGCAACACGACCGATACGGGTAGCTTGTTCGGTGAATTCGCTTAATGTAATCAAGGCGAAATCGGGTGCTGCTAAAACTTGTAAAGACGCTACTGAGCCGCCTAGTATGCCCACTTCAAACCCTAAATCAGCCGCTATACGAGCAGACATGGGGTCAAAAGTAGACGCCGTGTAGTAACATTGCCCACTTGCCAATAATGCTCGAAAATCATTGCGCAAATCGTGCTGAGAAGGTGTTGCCATAACGTTACTCCAAAAAGTGTTGTTAAATTACATAAATATCGGATGGCCTGAATTATACCTATGTTCAGGGAATGCTTCATCTGCAATCATGTTGCTTTCCTTGTTTTGCCTTCTTTTGTAACTATATTACAAGAAAATATTTTTTTT
>CAZBUC010000109.1:0-7642 GCA_964494965.1 uncultured Maribrevibacterium sp. | reverse complement strand
TGACTGTTTTGCCAGCTCGTCGTTGAGGTAAGTGGCTTATAACGACTGGTTTCTTCTGACATAGACGGCTCGTTTTTGCCCACTAACACCATTTTATCTCGGTGACGACCTGGAGCGATCAGATTTTTAAATACTACCCCTGCAGCGCTTTTAGGGCATACTCTGGATCAGCCTCGACAATTTTTAGTAAGGCGCGAGCTGGCCCCGTTGGATGACGGCGGCCTTGCTCCCAGTTTTCTAGCGTACGCTTGCTTACACCAAGTAGGCTAGCAAAACGGCTTTGACTTAAGCCTGTTTTGGTGCGAATGGCCTTCACTTCTGGGTCTGCAAATTCCGTAATTCGTGCCGCCGTGGCTTGGCCTTTTATAATGTTGTCAGCTTGCTGTACGCTTTCCAGCAGTTCATTGAATATGTCGTCATTCATTGTGACCACCTTTCTACTATTTGTCTTAGCGCTTTGGTTTGCGCATCGGTTAAATTCTCTTGAGTGCTTTTGGGAAAAATATACATCATGTAAAGTTGCTCATTGTCGGTCATCCAATAATAGATGACCCGTACGCCACCTCTTTTCCCACGACCATCCACAGACCAACGAACTTTCCTTAAACCTCCACTGTTTTTAATCAACACGCCAAGATCGGGCTTTATAACCAAAGCCTCCTGCAACTCCTTGTATTCATCATCACTCATTATTTCACTAATGAGTTTGGTAAAAATAGGCGTTTCAACAATTACCATGAAACCTCCAAATTATACGCCAATGGCGTAATTTGTCGATTAATAATTGAACAGCAATAGATAGAAGCAGAAGACGCTAAAGAATAGTTTTTGAACATATAAGAATTCCTTTTCCTATAAAGTTTGACATCACAACAATGACGCGCCATTACACTATCGTCAATAAAAAAAGAGGCTAGATATCGTATCAACAAAAATCCCCATACTGTTTTCACAACATGGGGATTCTTAAACCATAAACCGCAGAGATCAAAAACGCAGGTGCTGACAGGCTTCAATCACTTCTTTCAGTTGTTGTGTGATCAACGGCTGTTTGTTTTCATCCAGTTGATATTCTGACTGTTTTGCCAGCTCGTCGTTAAGGTACGTGGCTTGGGAAAGTTCTAGCTGGATGGCGTGAATGCCTTCTTCTGGCTGGCCGAAGTGGCGAGTAATGTAGCCGCCTTTAAAACGCCCGTTAAGCACTTGCGTGTAGTTTGGTCGCAGTATTTGCGTGACGGCGTTGGCGATTGTTTCATTGCAAGCTTTGCCTTCATTGGTGCCCCAGTTAAAGTCTGGCAGTGTGCCGTCAAATAACATAGGCACTTCGGCGGCAATACTATGGGCGTCGAACAAAATCGCATAGCCGAATTTGGCTTTCAAACGTGCCAACTCTTGTTCAATCGTATTGTAATAAGGCCTCCAGATCTGTTCTTTGCAAAAAGCTTTGTGTTCGTCACTCGGCGCTTTACCTTCGACAAAAACTGGACTGTCTTCGAATAAAATGTCTGGGAACAGACCCGTGGTTTTGGTCGCATAAAGCGGTTTATCATCATATGGACGGTTAAGATCGATCACATAGCGAGAATAATTCGCTTTAATAAAGCCGACACCTAATGACGCCAAAAAACCATACAGTTCAGGGATAAACCAATCGGTATCGGGCAGCTTTTTAGCTTGATCTGTCAAGCCAGCTTGCACTTCTGTCGTAAGGTTTAGTCCCGAGTGTGGCATGCTGACCAATAAGGGCGAATCCCCTTGCACAAAATCAAAGGCTGGTACGGTTAATGAAGCGTGTGTTGTCATGATACTTCCCCTTGGCTATTTTTACCGTCAGATTGTTTGCCCTCGTAGACCCTGGTTTTCACAAGATCACCGCCCAACCAATAACTGAGCTCACCGGGGCTGTCTACCTGCCAGCAGACAAAATCAGCGACTTTCCCAATTTCTAAACTACCATGAGAATCCGCCATTCCCAATGCTTTTGCCGCATGAATCGTCGCGCCAGCAAGGGCTTCTTCAGGCGTCAGCGCAAACAGGGTGCATGCCATGTTCATCATTAGACGAAGCGATAACGCAGGAGAGGTGCCTGGGTTCGCATCCGTGGCAATCGCCATGGGCACACCATATTGACGTAACAAAGCAATCGGCGGGCGTTGCGTTTCTTTTAGGGTAAAAAACGCCCCCGGTAACAATACGGCAACCGTTCCCGATTCGGCCATGGCTTTTACGTCTGATTCTTCAATAAATTCGATATGATCCGCCGACAATGCCTTGAACGACGAGGCCATAGCGGTGCCCCCTAAGGAAGACAACTGCTCAGCATGGATTTTTACTGGTAAGCCTAATGACTCAGCGGTTCTAAAATAACGCGCCACTTGCTCGGTACTAAAGGCGATGCCTTCACAAAAAGCGTCTACCGCATCGGCCATGCCAAGTTGGGCGACTTTCGGCAATACCTTTTCGCAGAGGTAATCAATATAAGCGTCTTTATCCTCGTACTCTGGCGGCATGGCATGGGCGGCCAAACAAGTACGCTTAATAGTCACTGGCCAGTTATCACCTAATAGTCCGGCGACGCGTAACATTTTCAGCTCTGAATCGAGGGACAAACCATAACCCGATTTGATCTCTACCGTGGTCACGCCATCGGCCATTAAGCTTTTTAAACGACGTAATGCACTGGCAACCAACTCAGCCTCACTCGCGTCACGGGTGGCTCTCACAGACGACGCAATGCCACCACCCTGCTTAGCAATATCTTGATAGCTCACGCCATTTAAGCGTTGTTCAAACTCCCCAGCTCGATTACCACCAAACACTAGGTGCGTATGGCAATCGATTAAACCGGGCGTAATCCAACCACCACCCAAATCATGCTCATGTTGAGTCTGGTATGCGGGTAAATCTTGCGCTTTGCCGATCCAAACAATACGCCCACCACGAACACCAATGGCGGCATTTTCAATGATGCTATATTGGCCACCTTTCATAGTAGCGACATGCGCACCGCGCCATACGCTGTCTAACGTTATCAAAGAATCGCGTGTCATCTTGTGCTCCATAGCCCCTCTTTTTCACTCACATTCTAAAACGGTTATTGCTGTCACCGCATCACTGCCAAAACAAAAAAGCAGTTCACAAAGAACTGCTTTTGGTATTTGGTCTACATTACTTACACAGCCAGACTGGGTAGTAAACCGACAGGCATGGTCTCGTTATGCACGGCTTCTAATAACAGGTCGTTGGCTTTCTCGATGTCAGTCGCAAAGTAACGATCTTTGTCATAGAAAGGCACACGTGCACGTAAAGTCGCACGGGCATTTTCTAGACGTTTGCTGGATTTCAATGGTGCACGGAAGTCCAAGCCTTGTACTGCGGATAGAATTTCCACCGCCAAAATACCGCGGGTATTTTCCGCCATGTCTTTCAAACGACGAGCCGCGAACGTTGCCATAGAAACATGGTCTTCTTGGTTCGCCGAGGTTGGCAAACTGTCTACCGACGCAGGATGCGCGTAGCTTTTGTTTTCACTCGCCAGTGCAGCAGCCGTTACTTGAGCAATCATGAAACCAGAGTTGACACCGCCGTTATCCACCAAAAATGGCGGTAATTTACTGAGATTGCTGTCGATCAACAACGCCATACGACGCTCAGACAAACTGCCGATTTCAGCAATCGCCAAAGCTAAATTATCCGCTGCCATAGCCACCGGTTCCGCATGGAAGTTACCACCAGAAATGATGTCGCCTTCTTCCGCAAACACCAATGGATTGTCCGATACCGAGTTGGCTTCCACACACAGGACTTTCGCCGTGCTGCGGATTTGCTCCAAACAGGCGCCCATGACTTGCGGCTGACACCGTAATGAATACGGGTCTTGAACTTTTTCACAGCCTTGGTGAGAGTCGCCCAGCTCAGACGTTTCGCCTAAAAGATGACGATAAGCCGCTGCCGTATCAATTTGTGTTTGATGACCACGCACTTCATGAATGCGCGCATCAAATGGACTACGGCTGCCTAATGCCGCTTCGACTGACAAGGAACCACATACAACGGCGGAGGCGAACAAATCTTCTGCTTCAAACAAGCCTTCAAGAGCAAAAGCGGTAGAAGCTTGCGTACCATTTAACAGTGCCAAACCTTCTTTTGGTGCCAAGGTGATCGGCTCTAATCCAGCGATAGACAAGGCGGCTTGACCTGAAATCACTTCGCCACGATAACGGGCTTTGCCTTCACCTAGCAAAACGGTGCTCATGTGTGCCAAAGGCGCTAAATCGCCAGATGCACCAACAGAGCCTTTTTTCGGAATGCAGGGGTAAACTTCTTTGTTAATCAAAGTAAGCAGCGCTTGAATCACTTCCAGACGAATGCCCGAGAAACCACGCGCTAAGCTGTTTACTTTCAACGCCATAATCAGCTTGACGGTTTTGTCTTCCATCAACTGACCAATACCCGCCGCGTGCGACAACACAATACTGCGCTGCAACTCTTCCAAATCTTCTGGCGCAATACGCGTATTCGCCAACAAACCAAAGCCTGTATTAATACCGTAGACAGTGCGGTTTTGCGCAATGACGTCGTTGACCACTTGGGTGCTGGCGTGAATCGCAGGAAACGCACTTTCGTCTAGCGTTAATTTAACGTGACGACGGCTGATCTGACGCAATTCATTCAGCGTCAATTGACCTGGCTTAATTGTTAGTTCAAACATGGTGTTCCTCAATTTTTATTCTCAAATCAAAACGCCGGATAACGGTCGTTCCTCCCTCATCCGGCCTACAATTTTTACATCAACAGCCTATTATTTAGTTTGATCGCCAGTGATCATAGGCAAATTTAGCCCCTGCTCTTTCGCGCAGTCGATGGCAATATCATAACCCGCATCCGCGTGACGCATCACGCCTGTTGCTGGATCGTTATGTAATACACGAGCAATACGCGCTGCCGCTTCGTCACTGCCGTCACACACAATCACCATGCCAGAATGCTGAGAGAACCCCATGCCGACGCCGCCACCGTGGTGCAAAGACACCCAAGTAGCCCCAGAAGCAGTATTCAACAAGGCATTTAACAACGGCCAATCCGATACTGCATCTGAGCCATCTTTCATTGCTTCCGTTTCACGGTTCGGGCTGGATACAGAACCAGAGTCCAAATGATCACGGCCGATAACAATTGGCGCCGACAATTCACCACTACGCACCATTTCATTAAAGGCTAGGCCCAGTTTGGCGCGCTGTCCAAGACCGACCCAGCAAATACGCGCTGGCAAACCTTGGAACTGAATACGCTCACGGGCCATATCTAACCAGCGGTGTAAATGCGCATCATCGGCGATCAATTCTTTTACCTTGGCATCGGTTTTATAAATATCTTCTGGATCACCTGACAAAGCCGCCCAACGGAAAGGCCCAATGCCACGGCAGAATAAAGGACGAATGTACGCTGGCACAAAACCTGGGAAGTCAAACGCATCTTCGATACCCACTTCTAGTGCCATTTGACGAATGTTGTTGCCATAATCAAAGGTCGGAATACCCATTTTTTGGAAGTCCAACATGGCTTGAACGTGTTTCGCCATAGATTGTTTCGCGGCAGCAACCACTTCTTGAGGTTGTGTTTGTGCTTTCTCGCGGTACTCTTCCCAACTCATGCCCGCGGGTAAGTAACCATTTAAAGGATCGTGTGCCGAGGTTTGGTCGGTCACCATATCTGGGCGAATACCACGTTTAACCATTTCAGGAAGAATGTCTGCGGCGTTACCGCAAAGCGCGATAGACACCGCTTTACCTTCTGCTGTGTATTTTTTGATACGCGCCATGGCATCGTCTAAGTCTGTTGCTTGCTCGTCTACATAGCGAGTACGTAGACGGAAGTCGATGCGACTTTGCTGACATTCAATGTTCAAAGAACAAGCACCCGCCAAGGTGGCCGCTAGCGGCTGCGCGCCACCCATACCACCAAGACCCGCCGTTAATACCCAACGACCTGTTAGGTTACCATCATAATGCTGACGACCCGCTTCAACGAAGGTTTCGTAAGTGCCTTGCACTATGCCTTGACTACCAATGTAGATCCAAGAACCCGCCGTCATCTGGCCGTACATGGCCAAGCCTTTCGCGTCTAACTCGTTAAAGTGTTCCCAGTTCGCCCAATGCGGTACTAGGTTTGAGTTAGCAATCAGTACTCGTGGTGCATTGCTGTGGGTTTTGAACACGCCCACTGGCTTACCAGATTGCACCAATAAGGTTTCGTCTTCTTCCAGTTTTTTTAAGGATTCAACAATTTTGTCATAACATTCCCAGTCACGCGCTGCACGGCCAATACCACCATAAACCACTAATTCTTCTGGGTTTTCCGCTACATCAGGATCAAGATTATTCATCAGCATACGCATGGGCGCTTCCGTGAACCAAGATTTAGCGGTAAGCGTTGTTCCTGTGGCGGCTTTTACCACACCGGCGCGGTAGCGTTTCTGAGCGAGTGTTTGCTTAGTCATTTTTTCACCTATCAAAGAGTGTCTTTTTATTCTGATTTCAAGAAAGAGCCAATCAACATGTATATACAACTAAACCAAAGATAAAATCTAATTTTTATAGATGCAAGGCATTTTTTAAAAAAATGCCAATAAATATCGGCTACAAAGACGTAAAGCCCAGATCCAAGCACAAAAAAACCTGTATAAACAAGCACTAGCCTAAAGAGCTTTACAAAGATAAAAAACTAACTTGTATATACATTATATTTTCTATTACACTCGAAATACCCATCTTCATTAGGAAATGACTTGTGACTAGCCAACACTCTACTCATTGCGATAGCACTCAATACTATTTTGCGCAACGCGCTTTGCTCTCTTCTGGCTGGGCGAAAAATGTGTTGTTTTCGATAAAAAAGGGGCAATTTCATTCTTTTGTTGCTGACAGCGCACCGACGGCAGAGTGTCATGTCTTATCTGGCCCCGTCTTGCCGACCCTAGCCAATGTTCACTCCCATGCCTTTCAGCGAGTGATGGCCGGTGCTGCGGAAGTCAGTTTAAATCCCAATGACAGTTTTTGGAGCTGGCGCGATCTAATGTACAAAATCGTACAAAAACTGACGCCCGATGACGCACACATCATCGCCAAACAGCTGTATATCGACATGCTAAAAGCGGGTTACACACAAGTGGGGGAATTTCACTACTTGCATCATGATGTGGGCGGCAAACATTATGCTCAGCTTGGCGAGATGTCGAATCAGATCATCGCTGCTGCGAACGAATCAGGTCTAGGTTTGACGCTATTACCCGTCTTGTATTCCCATTCTGGTTTTGGCGGACAAGCACCGAGCGCCGGACAAGCACGCTTTATCAATAACACAGAGTCGTATTTGACCTTGCACCAAGCTTGCGATAAGGCGTTAGCCAATCACGCTCTGCATAACTTGGGGATTTGTTTTCACTCTCTGCGTGCCGTGACCAAACCACAAATTGAAACCGTGCTGTCGGCGTTGAAACAAGACGTTCCGATACACATCCATATCGCCGAGCAACAAAAGGAAGTACAAGACAGCTTAGCCTTCAGCGGCCAACGCCCTGTGGAATGGCTGCATAATGAAATCGGTTTGAATGAGCGCTGGTGTTTGGTTCACGCACCCCTTT
>CAZBUC010000108.1:0-7650 GCA_964494965.1 uncultured Maribrevibacterium sp. | reverse complement strand
ATTTTCACTTTACAAGCCAAACGAAATGTTTGGTTCACTGAACCGAAGTCGGTCTTAGAAATGATTTTAGCGCCACCCACACTCAAATCAATAATGATGGCAGAAGTTGTCTCAGCGATAGAGTCCGTTGTCGCCGTTGGCTCAACATTACAAATAAGCCGCGTTTCAACACGAACCGCTTGTCGTACCTCGGACGTTTCCACGTATTCGGGATAGGCAATGTGCAAATGCGCCGATGGCTCAAGGTAACTTTTTGCTACCTTACTTTTAAAAGCACATACGTGGGTGCTTAGCATCAAGCGCACATTCACCACTTGACTCTCTCGCACCAGAATGTTTTTTCCATTCAAACGCGGGCAAGACACAATAAGGGAGCGGCCCTGTATGTGGCCGAGCACTTTCACCATATAACGACCCGGTGGAGAAATAAACTCTACCTGCACGCCAGTCCCTATAGGTACATCAAGATCTCCAAGATCAACCTGCATTACTCCAGCCATGCAAAATTCCTAACCTTTATTTGTTGTATGATTTGAACCCTATTGCATCATGTAGACGGCTTAAATCAGCTTGATTTGAACGAATGAAACAGGTGTGAAACTCGTCACGCTCCACATAATGTTTGCGCAACCAATCAAAAACGTTTTTTTCTTTATTTTCTCTGTATTTATAACGTAAGCGAACATCGTCTCGGGCAACATCATAAATGGCTTGCACACTGCGTGCCAGCACTTCCTCATAACAACCCTCTCCCTTGATCTCAATAACAGAAATCGCACCAGAACTGATAGCGTCCTGTTTTCTCTCGCTGCATATGTCTTGCTTTAGGTATTGGCACAAGGCTTCGTATACCATCCATGACCCTTTTTCACGGCCTTGCTTGCTGTAACCTGCAATGTGTGGCGTGGCAATATCGGCCATCGTTACTAACTGCTGATTAATCACAGGCTCACGGTGCCAAACATCCAGTACTAGATGCATGTCACCCTTTAACTGCTGATACTTTGTCATCAAAGCATCTTCATTAATAACACCACCGCGCCCAGCCGAAATAATCGCCACGCCCGGCTTCAACACATCTAACTCTCGCTCTGCAAGCATATTTGCTGTTGGGTAAGCGCCTGATCTGGTTAAAGGAGCGTGCAAAGAAATCACATCACAGGCAAGAACATCGCTTAAAGACACAAAATTCACCGTGCTATCAGAGCCCTTTTTTAAAGGATCATACACACAGACCTGGCATCCCAACTTAGCAAAACGCTCATACACTTTTTTGCCGACGTTGCCGTAACCAATAATGCCAATCTTCTTACTAAGCCAACGCAGCCCTTTTGTCATATAGAGATGACTCAAACCGCTAAAAACATAATCGGTGACCGCGTCCGCATTGCACCCTGGCGCACTGGAAAAGGCAATATTATGATCAGACAAACAGGCCAAATCTATGTGATCGACCCCGATAGTAGCACTGCCAACAAAACGCACAGAGCTGCCTTCAATTAACTCACGAGTCACCTTAGTCACCGAACGCACTAACAATACATCGGCGCTTTTGACTTGCTCATGAGTTAATGACCGACCATTGACCAACTCAACCTCACCAAAATGCGAAAAAAGCCTTTGCGCATTTGGCATATTTTCATCTGCAATAATTTTCATATTGTTGTTTTAAAAACTCTTTAAAAGCTATATGGGGATGGCGCTGGGCCAATAAATGCATTGCAAAATGCTCTGCTCTCTCTGGCAAACCGCCTAAATGAACATACTCGCCTACCTGCGCCCTGACGGCCGCTGCGAAATGTTTGGCGTCATAATCTGGCAAGGACAAATTGTCCACACTGACTCTAAAAGGCAGCCCCGCTGCCCAATGCAAGATACATTCAACGGCCTGTGGCTTAACTTCCACTTGCTCGAATTGTTGCTGAGTTATGAGATCCCGTGTATCCGCTTCATACCAATAACCGTAGTCTTCTAGCTGCCTTCTTTGGGCCCCAGCAATACACCAATGACTCACTTCATGTAGTGCACTGGAAACATAATCAAACCGAAAAAATATACAAGCAGGTGTCATCAAATGAGCGGGCAAATAGAGAGGCTCTTCTGCACCGCCAACGAGGCGAGTATTAAAGTGGGCTAGAAAACAACCCTCAAAAGCCGTGACAAGTTGCGCTGCCGTTATCAAGTGTAAACTCCACAAAAATCTGGATTATCACACAATCAAAAAATACACGCCACGCAAAGGCATCACAACCAGTAACAACTTAACAAGAGAATGAACACTAAATTGATAAGCGTCATAAAAAACCAAGCACTGATTTCCCTAAGATCCCAGTGCTTGGTCTTTTAAAAGTGATTAACCGCGATAATAACGAGAAGGCACAAATGGCATTGCGGTTAAGTTCAACGGAATCTGTTTGCCTCGCACACTGGCAAATAGTGCCGCACCCGAATCAAGAGATGCCGTCGAAACGTAAGCCATCACAATAGGTTTCGATAAGGTTGGAGAAAAGCCACCGCTCGTCACCTTACCCTGAACATCACCAGAAGCGTCGACTATTTCAACACCCTCACGCACAGGTGCGCGTCCATCCACTAAAAAACCAACACGTTTTTTAGCAGGCTTATCGGTGAATTGAGACAAAATAAGCTCAGCACCTGGGAATCCACCAGCACGATCACCATCGAGACGACGTATCTTTTGAATAGCCCAATTTAACGACGCTTCAATCGGTGTTGTCTGAGTATCAATATCGTGTCCGTATAAACATAATCCCGCTTCGAGACGCAAAGAATCACGCGCGCCAAGTCCAATCCACTCCACTTCATCAAACGCTAGCAAGGCATTAGCAAAAGCCTCAGCATGGTCGTTTGGCACAGACACCTCGTAACCGTCCTCACCGGTGTAACCTGAACAGCTCACCCAAAGCTCAATACCTTGCCACTCAAATTTCAGGCTTTGCATAAAGGTCATGGTTGCCGCCTCTGGCACCATACGCGCAAATACGTCACGCGCTTTTGGCCCTTGGATAGCAAGCAGGGATCGATCTTCAACAACCTCGACAACACAATCAACCAAGGAAGCTTTTAAATAAGCAAAATCTTGCTCTTTACAGCCCGCATTCACCACCATGAAGACTTCATCCGCTCCCCAACTGGCAAACATCAAGTCATCCGTTATACCACCATCATCGGTCGTAAACATCCCATAACGCTGGGTGCCGTCAGCAAGTCCAAGCACATCCACCGGTAAAATCGACTCAAGTGCCACCTTTACATTGTCACCACGAAGAATGACTTGACCCATGTGCGACACATCAAACAAACCAGCCTGTTCGCGAACCCACAGGTGCTCTTTCATTACTCCGAGCGGATATTGAACTGGCATTTCATAACCTGCAAATTCCACCATTCTGGCACCAGACGCAACATGTTGATCATACAAAGCAGTACGTTTCATAAGAAAAGCCCTTATTGAAGAAGTTAGTTTTGTTTCCAATTGGAAACAGAGTAGCGAAAAACAATTGGATTTGACAAGACTAAAGCCGCAATAAATACGAAAACTAAGCAAAAGAAACCACAGATAAACCCACATATTAAACAAATGGTCAGCTTTATTGCGATCATAAACTTTTTAAATTACCGCTTTGCAACTGTTTCCAATTGGAAACTTTTTGATTATGATACTGAAAAATGACGCAAAATAGACAATGACTGACGCTCTTAGAAAGATGATCTTTTTTCATCCTCCTAGACTGCCTTAGTGTTATTATAGACACGACCCATTGTCATATTAGGCATCCACGTTCATTTAAGAGGAATTTTCCAGATGGCCAATACCGAAGCCTTTTTCAGCCAAACCCTAGCTGAACGAGATCCAGAGCTTTTTGCAACCATTATTGAAGAGCAAGAGCGCCAAGAAACTGGCATTGAACTGATCGCTTCTGAAAACATCACGTCTAAAGCCGTTTTAGAAGCACAAGGTTCTGTTTTAACTAATAAGTATGCTGAAGGTTACCCAAATCGTCGCTATTACGGTGGCTGTGAAGCCGTTGACGTAACAGAGCAGCTTGCTATTGATCGTGCAAAGCAACTTTTTAATTGTGAATTTGTCAACGTGCAGCCTCACTCAGGCGCTCAAGCAAATGGCGCTGTCATGCTTGCCTTGCTTCAGCCTGGAGATACTATTCTTGGTATGTCTCTAGACGCTGGCGGTCACTTAACTCACGGCGCACCACCAGCTCAGTCTGGCAAGTGGTTCAATGCCGTTCAGTATCAAGTGAATCCTGACACGCTATTGATTGACTATGATGCCATCGAAGCGCAAGCGCTGGAATGCAAGCCAAAAATGATCATCGCGGGTGGTTCAGCCATTCCTCGTGTTATTGATTTCAAACGCTTCCGTGAGATTGCTGACAAAGTTGGCGCTTACCTATTCGTAGACATGGCACACATTGCAGGTCTTGTGGCTACTGGTGCGCACCCTTCTCCACTGCCACATGCGCATGTTGTCACAACTACAACGCACAAAACATTACGTGGACCTCGTGGCGGCCTGATTCTTTCCAACGATCTTGATCTTGGCAAGAAAATCAACTCAGCGGTTTTCCCTGGCTACCAAGGTGGCCCACTAATGCACGTCATTGCTGGTAAAGCCGTCGCATTTGGTGAAGCACTGAAACCTGAGTTCAAAGTGTACATCGACCAAGTAGTGGCTAACGCAAAAGCCTTGGCCGCTGTCATGATGGAGCGTGGTTGCGATATCGTCACTGGCGGAACAGACAACCACCTAATGTTGGTTGACCTTCGCCCTAAAGGCTTGAAAGGTAACGTAGTTGATAAAGCCCTAGAACGCGCAGGCATCACTTGTAACAAAAACGGCATTCCGTTTGATACAGAAAAACCTATGATCACGTCTGGCATCCGTATCGGCACACCAGCAGCAACTTCTCGTGGATTTGGTATTGAAGAATTCCAGAAAGTAGGCCACCTGATCAGCGACGTACTGGATGGATTGGTAGACATGCCAGAAGGCAATCCTGAAGTGGAAGCTCGTGTTCTTGCCGAAGTAAAAGAACTTTGCAAGCGCTTCCCGCTTTACCGTTAAAACCCTTACACCCAAGGACTTATGTCCTTGGGTGAATTTTAGAAGAGGCATAGAAACATGAGCACTATCCCAGAAAATTTAAAATACGCCAACTCCCACGAGTGGGTGCTTGATAACGGCGATGGCACAGTGACGGTTGGTATTACAGACCATGCACAAGAACTTCTTGGCGACGTTGTGTACGTTGAGCTGCCTGAAATTGGTGCTGAAGTTGTGTCAACAGAACAGTTTTCTCTGGTTGAATCTGTTAAAGCGGCTTCTGACATTTACGCCCCTGTTAACGGTGAAGTAATCGAAGTGAACGAAGCACTGAATGACACGCCTGAGTTAATCAATGATGCTCCGTATGAAGGCGCTTGGATTGCCAAAATCAAGCTAAGCGACGCGGCTGATCTTGACAATCTTCTTGATGCTGAAGGCTATTCAGCCATCATCGAGTAATCGACCAACAGGCTTTCTTTTACAAACCAAGAGAGCCTAGCCCCTCCAGATTTTATCTTAATAGGTGATTGAACTATGACATCGCGCATTCGTGATTTGTTAACCAATGGTGAATTTATTGCCCGCCACATTGGCCCTGACGCAACAGAACAAGCCAAAATCTTGGCCACCATTGGAATCGATTCGCTACCAGAGCTAATTGAAAAGACCGTTCCTGAGGCTATCCGTCAGGCACATTTGGATCTTTCAGCCGAACCTGTTAGCGAAAACGGCGCTCTTACCCTACTAAAAGGCATTGCCAGCCAAAATAAAGTGGCTCGATCTTTTATCGGTATGGGTTATCACGATACGCACGTTCCGTCTCCTATATTAAGAAACCTGCTTGAAAATCCGGGTTGGTATACCGCTTATACGCCTTATCAACCAGAAATATCGCAAGGCCGTTTAGAAGCGCTACTGAATTTCCAGCAAGTCATTATCGATTTAACCGGCATGGAAATTTCCAACGCCTCTCTTCTAGATGAAGCAACGGCAGCCGCTGAAGCAATGACCTTGATGAAACGCTCTAATCGCAAGAAAAGCGATGTCTTGTTTGTCGCCAATCACTGCTTGCCACAAACCATTGACGTTGTTAAGACCCGTGCCGAATTGCTAGATATTGATGTCATCGTAGATGACATAGCCAACTTTGCACAATACGACGTATTTGGCGCCATCGTTCAATACCCGGGTATTGACGGTACAGTCAATGACTTAACAGCTGTTATCGCGCAAGCACACGAACAAGGCGCCCTTGTGAGCGTTGCGGTCGACCTACTTTCTCTAGTGTTGTTAAAATCTCCTGGCGAAATGGGGGCGGATATTGTATTTGGCTCGGCTCAACGCTTTGGCGTACCTATGGGATTCGGCGGCCCACATGCAGCCTTCTTAGCAACAAAAGATGCCTTCAAACGCTCCATGCCGGGGCGAGTGATCGGCGTATCGAAAGACAGTCACGGTAAACCTGCGTTACGCATGGCAATGCAAACGCGCGAACAACATATTCGCCGCGAAAAAGCGACATCCAACATTTGTACCGCCCAAGCTTTACTTGCCATGATGGCGGGATTCTACGCGGTTTATCACGGTCCCGACGGTCTGAAGAAAATTGCTAATCGCATTGCAGCCCTGACCGACTGCTTTGCAAAAGCAGTCCAAAAACAAGGCTTTACAACAAACAGCCACTACTTTGACACCGTCATTATCAGCACTAACGAACACACAGATCGCATAATGGCGAATGGCGTCGCCAAGTTAATGAACTTTTACAAGGTTTCTGAAAGCCAAGTATCTGTCTCGTTAAACGAGACCATTACGCCTAACGATTTAATCGATCTTGCACAGTGCTTTGACGCCGACATCAGCCTAGACGACATCAATAATAGCGATGCCACCTACGGCTTTGACTCTGCCATGCTAAGACAAGACGACATCTTAACGCACCCCGTTTTCAATCGTCACCACAGCGAAACCGAGCTAATGCGCTATATGCATCAGCTTGAGATGAAAGACATCGCCTTAAACCAAAGCATGATTCCACTGGGTTCTTGTACGATGAAGCTAAACGCGGCATCGGAAATGATTCCAGTAACTTGGGCCGAATTTGGTCGTATCCACCCATTTGCCCCAAGCGATCAAGTAGCAGGCTACCATGCTCTACTCAATGAGCTGATTGACATGCTTTCGAAGGCAACCGGCTATGACACAGTATCCTTACAGCCGAACTCTGGCGCTCAAGGTGAATACGCAGGTCTTATTGCCATTGATAAATACCACAAATCTCGTGGCGATCACGACAGAGACATCTGTCTAATCCCAAGCTCTGCCCATGGCACAAACCCAGCATCAGCCGCCTTGGCTGGCATGAAGGTTGTCATTGTCAAATGCGATGAAGATGGCAACATCGATCTAGTCGATTTGGCCGAAAAAGCAGAAAAGCACGCGGCTCAACTGAGCTGTATCATGGCCACATACCCATCAACACACGGCGTATTTGAAGAACACATTCGTGAAGTATGTGACATCGTTCATAAATTTGGTGGCCAGGTGTACATTGATGGTGCCAA
>CAZBUC010000107.1:0-7660 GCA_964494965.1 uncultured Maribrevibacterium sp. | reverse complement strand
CAATATCCACACGGTTAGATTTAGGCACAATCACCAATCGTGTCGCATTTTCGTGATCTGACTCATCGCGTAAATCCACCACCATTGGCAATTTTTTCGCCTGCATTTGAGCCGCTATCTGCTCTAAAATCTTGCTACCCGATACTTGATGAGGTAATTGATTGACAACGATTTCCCCTTCTTCAATGGTGAAACGAGCTCGGGCTTTAATTTGCCCCTTTCCGGTTTCATACAATCTCACAATATCGGCTCGAGGGGTGATTATTTCCCCCCCAGTTGGGAAATCGGGCCCCTGAACAAAGTTCAACAAATCGTCTAAGCTGGCATTAGGATTATTCAGCAAGTGAATACAGGCGCCACCAATTTCTCGCAAATTATGGGGCGGAATATCGGTAGCCATACCCACCGCAATCCCTGTCGTACCATTCAACAATAAGTTCGGCAAACGGGCAGGTAGCACGGAAGGCTCTTCCAAAGTACCATCGAAATTCAGCGTCCAATCAACGGTCCCTTGGCTAACTTCTCTGAGCAGTACATCAGCGTATTTTGATAATCTTGACTCGGTATAACGCATGGCCGCAAAGGATTTTGGATCGTCCGGCGCACCCCAGTTGCCTTGTCCATCTACCAAAGGGTAGCGGTAAGAAAAAGGCTGGGCCATTAAGACCATGGCTTCATAACAGGCACTGTCGCCATGAGGGTGAAACTTACCCAGCACATCACCCACTGTACGGGCAGATTTTTTGTATTTTGCGGTAGATTTAAGCCCCAACTCACTCATTGCATAAACAATTCGTCTTTGTACGGGTTTTAATCCGTCACCAATATGGGGCAACGCTCGATCTAAAATCACGTACATGGAGTAGTTAAGGTACGCTTTTTCTGTGTAATCTTTTAACGAAAGCGTCTCATTTGACTCGAAATTTGCCAGCTCACTCAAGGAGTTTTTCCTTCTATCATCGGTTATGTGTTAATACTATCGATACAGGTGGACTTTATAAACTTTTATCGGGCCACTATAATGAAACAACCCAACCGACTGCAACACCCACATACGTATTGCGACAAAAAGTGGGTGGTCTCGTGTATCAATATATTGGCTTAAAAGGCGCGGCAATGAACAAACTTGGTCCGAGAAAATTTCATCAAACCCAATACAGCGTGGGCGAAAACAGCCAACGTATATTAATCCATCAACAAGATGATCTTTTCATTGCCCACGAGCATCTGTTTCAAAATGCCACGCCAACTCGATTCTACCACCATTCAGCCGACACCTTTGTGTTTGTCATAAAGGGAGAATTGTATTTGAGCCAGATTCCAGAAGAATACTCAAACCGAAGCGATGAAGAAAATCAGACCATCCTTAAGGCACATCAGGGCATTTGGTTAGCCGCTCAGTCAATAAACAAAGTCACCTTACTGAGTCCAGCTGTTGAGCTTTGTATGGTGCGTTTGAATCCAAGTCACGCGATTGACCCGAGCGATGATTTCAAAAAAGTGTCTTCTGGTAATGTGACGTCTTTGCTAGGGAGAAACCGCATTCAAGTATGGCCTCTGTGGCAAGGTAAAACAGGGCAAATTTCATTGGAGCTATATCCACCGCACTACAAGGAAACGCTTTACTATGAAAAATCGTCTACTCAGTACATATTGCCATTAAAGGGCCACGCCCTGATTACAAAAGATAAAAAAACGGCCGAAGTTTGTCCGACCACTGGCAAAGTTATTGCTCAAAAAGAGCCTAGAGCCATGATCAACCCAACCAATGAAAGCATTGTCCTTTTTTCTATTATCACATCCAAAACGCACAGTGGACGCGTTCTTTTATTGAAAAGAGCGTCTCATTAATAACCCGCTTTGCCGTTCATAATGAAGAATTGATCGAATATTCACCGTTAAAACGAGTAGTTAGCGTAAAACCAACGCAGTCAGTACATGGTCTTCCCAGGTGCCATTAATATTCAAATATCGTTTTGCTAGCCCTTCCTTTTTAAACTCTAATTTTCTTAATACCTCAGCACTTTTTGCATTTCTGGGCATGTAGGCCGCCTGAATTCGATCAATTTGCATGGTTTCATGAAGATATTGAATACCCAATTTTAGGGTTTCATTCATTATCCCCTTACCTTGCTCGCTTTCTCGTAGACTGTAACCAAGATTACAGGACTGAAAAACACCACGCTGCAGATTAGAATAATGACTGTAAGCAAGCATCTTGTCCTCATTCTCAGATAAAAAACACAAGGTAATGCCCGTATCTTCTAAAAATTCCCGCCGCATGGCCTTGATACGCAACCGACACGTTTCTAGAGAAAAATACGCATCGCTTCTTTTTGGTTCCCAAGGTGCAAGAAACGCTTTTTCCTGGTTCACGTAATCGTACAAAAGACCAGCTTGGTTAATATCAAGAATTTTGAGCACGCCTCTTTTTGACTCTAGCCTAGGAAAACGTGACGAAAAAACCGTGTCGACCCCATTGGGTAGCGGTGAAAAAACCTCACACTTTAGTAGCTCAAACGAAGATAGAGTGTACTGTTCGTACCAGAGCTTCTCACCAATGGATAAAAGACGACGCATTGTGTCTAACGTGCACCAAGCTTCCGCTTCAGCTCGCGTTCGCCAGTAAGTCACTAAGTGATCAACCTCCCCAAGACTGTATTGGGAGCCAAGATAGCCAGGCTGGTCTGACGCAAGCTCCAGCATTTTCTCTGATACAAGGCGATAATGGATGTCATTTATTTGACGCTGACTGGTCAGAATAACAGCAAAGCATGGAGTGTCAGGGTCTGGACTAAATAGTGTCATAGGATCTCAATATCACATCGCAACCTCTGTATTCGATAATCTCAGCAGATTCGTTGGTCTGTGACTACAATTAAGGAAGATCAACGTGAAAAGGGAAAACGTTAAGCTGGAACAATTAAGCAAAGTTGATCTAGTTGGTTGGTATTCTCCCCTTCTACCAATCACAATGTAATAAAAATTATGCCCGCATTAAGCGGGCATTTTTTTAAATATGAATTAAGCCAATGAAAAAGCCATCATCACTTTTCCCATGTACTACCCGCGCCAGAGGTAATCGCATGATACTGATCAGGGCGGCGGTCTCGGAACAAACCAAAAGAACGACGCGCCTTGCGAATAGCCTCTAAATCATACTCTGAGTACAAAATAGTGTTCTCATCACGGCCCGCAACGCATTTCATCGCGCCCATTTCATCCGTCATAAATGAGGAACCGTAAAACTGAATAAAGCTGTTTTCGCCTTCTTCACGACCAACACGGTTTGCCGCAATAACAGGCACCATGTTCGCAGCAGAATGCCCTTGCATGGTTCTTTGCCAGTGATCTTTAGAATCCCATTCAGGGTAAGCAGGCTCGGAGCCTATGGCCGTAGGATAGAAAATCAATTCTGCCCCTTTCAAAGCCAGCTCACGCGCTAACTCTGGAAACCACTGATCCCAGCAAATGCCACAACCAATACGCCCAAAAGCGGTATCCCATACCTTTAACCCAGTGTTGCCAGGGGTAAAGTAATATTTTTCTTGGTAGCCAGGCCCGTCTGGAATATGCGTTTTACGGTACAAATCTAAAACGCTGCCGTCAGCGTCAATCATCACCAACGAATTATAAAACACATTACCATCACGTTCGAAGAAGCTGACGGGAAGAACCACACCTAACTCCTTCGCCAACTCGCTCATGGTACGAATGGCTAAGCAATCATTGACAGGTTGCGCCCAATCAAAATAGGCTGGCTTCTGGTCAATACAAAAATACGGCCCCATAAACAATTCTTGTAACAGGATAATATTGGCTTGCTGGGCAGCCGCCTCACGCACTTGAGCCACGGCATTGTCTAAGTTTGCTTGGAAATCGGTTCCAACTGACATCTGCACACAGGCGACTTTTACTGTACTCATACATCACTCCAAAGTAATAAAACGACTGAACACTCGATTAACATTTGATGAAAAACAGCATTAAACTTGCGTCAGATACGTTGTTCCATCCAAGACCTTTTTATAGGTAGCCAACAGGGCTTCTTGCTCAGGTTGAGACAATGGGCTTACAGCAATTTTATTCTCATAACGTTTCATCAATTCGTGCTCGTTGTAACTGACGTACTTGAGCACATCCTGCACACTGTCGCCTTTCAATACATGATCAATTCTAAAACCATCGTCGGTCAAATAAACATCAACAGAGCAGGTATCGCCAAACAGGTTATGCAAGTCTCCCAAGGTCTCTTGGTAAGCGCCCACCAAGAAGAAGCCCATCAAATAATCTTCGCCTTTTGGTGGTGGCGGTGGCAAAGGCAAAGAAGATTCAATACCTTGTCCGTCTACATAACTGTAAAGGCAGCCATCCGAGTCACAGGTAACGTCTTGAATCTTACCTCGAAAAGACGGTGCTTGCTCTAAACCTTGAAGCGGCAGAACGGGGAATAACTGATCGATCCCCCACGCATCGGGCATAGATTGAAACACAGACAAATTGACAAACAATTTTTCGGCCAATCTTTCGTTCAGCTCATCAATAACAGGGCGGTGACCACGGTTACGGTTATCCAGTTTTGGTAGCAAGTTTCGACATGCACCTAAGAACAAGTTTTCCGCTTGAGCACGTTGAGAAAGGTTCAATTGGCCATGATTATACAATGTCAGGCTGTCGTTAAAATCATCCAACAAGTCATGGTATATCTCAACCAATGAGCGGCTATCTTCATCGTTTTCCCCTTTCAAGCTTTGATAAGAGGCCCACAACCTTTGCAATTCCAGTTCGCTACTTTCACCGGGCTCTTCAATAGGGAGCAGTTCAGCACCATGAGAAAAAACATCAGCAATCATCATGGCATGGTGTGCCGTCACAGCACGTCCCGATTCCGAAATCAAATTTGGATGCGGTAACTCGTATTGCTCACAGACGTTATGGAAAGCAAAGACAACGTTGTTGGCGTACTCGCCAATGCTGTAGTTTGCGGAAAAGTCATTTTGACAGCGGGTTCCTTCGTAATCCACTCCCAGACCACCACCAACATCGACCCATTTGACCATAACACCCATCTGATGCAACTCAGCGTAATAACGCGCACACTCTTTCAGACTTTTTTGAATGTCACGAATACGCGTGATTTGCGAACCTAAATGGAAATGAATCAATTCAAGGCAGTGCAATAAATCCAATTCCTTCAGACGCTCAATCGCTCTTAATAATTGAGACGTCGTTAGACCAAATTTAGATTTTTCGCCCCCACTGTTACCCCAGTGCGTGGTACAAGTCGACGCCAAGCGAATACGAATACCAATTCTTGGCTGCACGCCAATCTTGTCTGCTTCTTCGAGAATCCAGTCTAATTCATGCATCTTTTCGACAACAATGAACACCTGATGTCCCATCTTTTCCGCCATTAAGGCCAAATGGATAAATTCGCGATCTTTATAGCCGTTACAGACGATGATGCCATCCGCATTTTTATGCATAGCAAGAACGGCCATTAGTTCAGGTTTACTGCCAGCCTCTAAACCGACTTTCGACGGATTATCTAACTCACAAGCGGCAATTTCTTCTACAACGCGACGCTGCTGGTTGACTTTAATCGGGTAAACAATCGCGTATTCCGCTTGATATTCATAGTGTTCTATTGCTTGCTGAAACGAGTTAGTAATTTTCTCAATACGCGAATGCAAAATATTCGGGAATCGAACCAAGCAAGGATAAGGAATGCCCTGTTGTTTCAGAGCTGCCGACAACTCTGTTAAATCAATGCTATTCTCTCGGTCAGGCAAAGCAATAACACGGCCCTTGTCGTTAATAGAAAAAAAGCCGCTGCTCCAGTGACTTACGTTGTAAAGTTCCATGGAATCTTTAATTGACCAAGGCTTCATAGTATCTCCAAAATTTTGTGTCTAAAAAGAGTCATATCGTTATCGAAATAAAAGCACAACTCTGCGATACAAATACTCTATCAAGTGCATTTTTTAGCAAAAAAAACGGTGCTAAGAAATATCTTAACTCCGTTTTCATGTTATTTATGTTACCGGTTACGTTAAATTGATTATCACTCTAGTTTATTATCCCCAACCTTTCTGAATCTTTGGAGAAGAGTATCCAAGGTAACCTGACAACGCATTAGCGAGCTTTTCTTTAACCATAGACATTTCTACTGAACGGTTAAGGCGCTTCATATCCACCATTTTAAGTCCCTGATAACCACAAGGGTTGATACGATCAAAAGGGGACAAATCCATATCCACATTCAACGCGAGGCCATGGAATGAACAACCTCTTCGCACACGAAGCCCCAGCGAAGCAATTTTTTGCCCATCTACATACACCCCAGGGGCATCGGGTTTCGCATAGGCCTCGATTGAGTTTAGCTCTAATGTCGATACTACGGAATTTTCTAACGCAGTAACTAGGTCACGAACTCCTATCTTGAGGCGCTTTAAATCGACCATCACATAAGCCACTAATTGGCCAGGGCCATGATAAGTAACCTGCCCGCCGCGATCAACCTGAATCACAGGTATGTCACCGGGTGCCAAAAGATGTTCTTGTTTACCCGCTTGACCTTGAGTAAACAGTGACGGGTGCTCAAGTAACCAGATTTCATCTGGATCGTCTTTGCCGCGTGTTTGAGTAAAACTCTTCATTTTTTCCCATGTATCAGAGTAGTCAATCACACCCAAATCACGGCAAATCAGCTCTAACGTCATTTATAAGACCATTTTAACCGCATCAATTGCCATTAAATCACGATGCAATGTGGCAAGTTGCTCTTCGCTACGAGCCACAATACGAAAACTGAAACTCACAAAGCGGCCTTTACTAGAGCGATTAGTTCCCTCTGCGTTAACATCCATTTCTGGTGCATGTATCTTCATGCACTCAGTAATCGCTATATGAATCCCATCAACATCGTGCGAGACCACTTTAATAACATAATTGTCACATGGAAACTCTATTTTAGGAGCTCCCACTGCGTTTTCAGTTTGATCACCGTCTTTTGTAATTAGTGCCATTAAACTATCGCTCACTCACAAGAATCTAAAATAAGTTCATAAAGAAAAGCTTGATTCTATCAAACATGCGCTTGAAAAAACCACCCGCCTCAACGGCTTCTAAAGCCACCACAGAACGTTCAAGAACGACATTACCCTCAGAGCCAACAACAATTGTTCCTAATACATCACCCACAGCAATAGGTGCAACGAGCTCTTTTTGCATTTCTAAAGTCGCTGGTAATGTTTGACCTTGCTGACGCGGCATAGTAACCAGAACGTCTTCATCAAAGCCTACTTTTACACTAGATTGCGATCCACCCCATACTCGAGCGTTATTAACAACTTGACCACGACTATACAGTTTGCGAGTCTCGTAATATCTGAAGCCAAAATCCATCAGCTTCTGCGCCTCAACCGTTCTAGCTTCGTCTGATTTTGTGCCCATAACAACGGCAATCATTCGCGTACCATTTCTTACAGCTGAAACCGCTAGGCAATAGCCAGCCGCTTCTGTATGGCCTGTTTTCAAGCCATCTACTGTTTTATCGCGCCATAGTAAACGATTGCGATTGGGCTGACGAATGTCGTTGTAGGTAAACTCCTTTTCTGCGTACATTTTGTAGTTTTCAGGAAATTGCAAAATAGTCGCC
>CAZBUC010000106.1:0-7668 GCA_964494965.1 uncultured Maribrevibacterium sp. | reverse complement strand
CAAAGACTCTGGTCTTAATAAATGTGGCAGTCGGTAATCCAGCTGAGCCACAGACATAACATCACGAGCCATAAACACTCGCTGAAGTGTGGCCGACATTGAACGAGGAAAGTCATTGGATGCATTCGGTACTAGACGACGTTCAATACGCATAAAGCATGTAAAACCTAAAACAAAAGATGAAAAGCATAACACGAAAACACGTTATCTGGCTCTGACCTGATTGCGGCCAGCCCTCTTGGCGCTGTATAAGCGATCGTCGGCTAAGGTTATGGCGTCATGTAAGGGAGTGGATTCATTCATGGTGGCGACACCCACACTCAAGGTCATACGAAACTTGTGATCTAAATACACAAATTCATGATTTTCAATCTCTTGACGAATCAATTCGGCCAAGGCAAACGCGTCTGATTTTGTACAGTCACATACGGCCAACAGAAACTCCTCTCCTCCCCAGCGTGCAGCCAAACCTTTCTCTGGAAGGGACTGCTGAATCATCCTAGCCAATTCTTTTAACGCATAATCACCAGCGTCATGACCGTATTCATCGTTTATGCGCTTAAAAAAGTCCACATCAGCCAGCAACAAATGAAAACTTTGATAAGTGCTTTTTTCCAAACGCTGCATCATTCCCCTGCGGTTCAATAAGGCTGTCAGCGTATCCATGTAGGCCAAACATTCAAGCTCAATAGACGTCGCCTTAAGCTCTTCATTAAAGCGAGACATACAGTATTCATAAATCGCAGACAGAAATATAACAACCATTAAAGAAAACAGAATTCTCGATTTTAGCGTTGGATCATAACCAAAATCTGCAAAATGATTGTTGGTAAAATATAGAACAAAAATAAGTGCCAAGGTGAACAGGGCGAGCTCTATTAAGCCGCGCTTTAACCCCTGCAAAAAAAGCGCTACCGCTGGAACGCAGTAAATCCATACATGACCCGTCCCTTTCACACCACCTGAATAGATAAGGAAAATCATCAGTATATAAAGTGGGTAGATAACAAACTTACCCGATACAACATGATTATGCGTTCGACGCAAATAGACATGATTGGCCGTATATAAAAGCGCAACCATTAATAAGCACAAACCCAATACAAGTTCTTCTTCGAAGAGCGCCACCACACCCAAAGGCAGTGTAAAAATAACACCGACAGAAGAGAAGAGATTAATGATGAACGCCCTGCGGACATCATCTGAAAAAGCGCCACTGACATTACCAACATACAGAGACGTTAGCCAAAATACCTTTGCCTTATCGTCTCGGATAGTATTTTTGGCCTTTTTCTTTGGGGGAAGATCATTCGCCATACAAACTCGCCACTCGATAACAATCAGATGAATTCACAACGCAGTAGCCCAACGACAAAGATAGGCGCTGACTAATTTAGAATTTCATTCTATTACAAAGAATAAAAAATCACTGCTAATAATCATGCTAGGTTACAAATAGCAACATTGGCAAAAAAGCGAAGACTTCAGGCGATATCTAGGCTGGATACAAACGTGATAACAAGACGGGGACAACCGTCTCTACTTTTAAAATTCGCTCACCCAAGTGCACCGATTGCATTCCTGCTTCTAGCCATTTTTCTACTTCAAACTCGTTCCAACCACCCTCTGGACCCAAAGCCAACACACAAGGTTCTTGGATATCAACAGGACAAGGTTTTGCCAAATATGGATGAGCTAATAAACCGACTTTACCTTGCAATAAATCCGGCAACTGATCTTCCACGAAGGGTCGAAAGCGCGGTATCAAAGACCAATTTGGCATAACGGTGTCCTTGGCTTGCTCTAACCCTTCCAATAAACATTGCTGAATAGACTCTGTCTGTAAAACAGGGCTTTGCCAGTAGCTTTTTTCTACCTTGGCCGAGTGTATGAGATACAAATGCTTCACCCCCATTGCAGTGATATTCTGCAAAGTTCGTTTCAGCATATTGGGCCTAGGTAAGGCCATCACTAAAATCATGGGTAAGGGTTTAGGAGGAGATGAAAAAAGCGTTAAGGCGTGAATATAGCCAGCTTGATTTTCTACTGGTGGCTGATAAACCCCTTCGCCTATTTTCCCGTTCAACAGCCCAACCCGAAGCACATCACCCTGCTTTGCTTTAATCACTGTTGAAATATGACTTTGCTGCCGCAACGTCAGCCCATAACGACCATCACCAAGGGCATTTTTTGGATCGAGTAAAATAATATTCATAGAAAAGGCACAAACAGAAAAAAAGAAAAGAAACGGCCAATCGAAGATTGGCCGTTATAAGCTTTATTAAGAAAGGATAAACTAGATATTATCAGCCACAAAAGCCTGAACGTCACTCAAACTGTTGTCTAACACAGTGTAAGACTCATCTCGTTCAAAAAGGTCTTTCATGTGTTCAGGTAACACAGGCGATTCACAGTTTGCCTTTTCAACCGCTTCAGGAAACTTCACCGGATGCGCTGTCGCCAGGGTAATCATAGGAACACTTCTGTCCTTCCAGCAATGACGCGCTGCTTCAAGGCCAATGGCTGTGTGTGGATCAAGCAGGTATTGTGTCTTAGCAAACACATCTGAAATGACATCACACGTTTTCTTGTCATCCACTTTATAGCTGTCAAAGTTGTCTTTGACGAATGACCAAGCGGTGTCATTAAGGGATACATCCCCTTTATTAAATCGCGCCATCAAATCGTCAATCGCCGCCCCATCGCGACCATGAGCATCAAACAATAGGCGCTCAAAGTTACTCGATACCATGATGTCCATACTAGGCGACAAAGTCACATTCAAAGACTGACGACTCATATCATTTTCTGCAATGACACGATGCAAAATATCATTCTGGTTCGTCGCTACCACTAACTGATCAATGGGCAAGCCCATTCTCTTCGCCAAATACCCTGCGAAAATATCACCAAAGTTTCCGGTCGGTACAGAAAAAGATACTTTGCGATGTGGCGCGCCCACTGACAATGCAGAAGAAAAATAGTACACAATCTGCGCCATAATGCGCGCCCAGTTAATGGAGTTCACCGCACCCAATTTTGCGCCCTTCAAAAAGGACTGATCGGCAAAGCTGGCTTTTACCATACTCTGACAATCGTCAAAGTTGCCTTTTACTGCGACGTTAAACACATTATTGTCAATAACCGTGGTCATTTGACGACGCTGCACTTCTGACACTCGTTGATACGGGTGCAAAATAAAAATATTTAAGTGTTCTGAATGGCGGCAACCTTCAATCGCCGCAGACCCTGTGTCACCAGACGTTGCACCAAGAATCACCAGTTTGTCTTGGCGTTCCGATAGGACATAATCCATCAGGCGACCAAGCAATTGTAATGCAAAGTCTTTAAAGGCCAGCGTTGGACCACGGAACAACTCAAGAATCCATTCGTTATTGCCCACTTGCACCATAGGGGCAATAGCCGCATGATTAAAGCTCGCATAAGCCTCTTCGATCATGCCTTTAAAAGCATCTGCCGGTATATCCCCTTCGACAAACGGCCACATCACTTTGAACGCCAATTCTTGGTAGCTCAAACTTGCCCAAGAAGCGATTTCTTCTTGACTAAATTGCGGCAAGGTTTCAGGCACGTACAAACCACCGTCGTTGGCCAAGCCGGCTAATAAAACATCGCCAAAAGACAGCGTTGGGGCTTTTCCACGAGTCGATATGTATTTCATTATGTTGTTCTCTCTTACGCCAAATTTTCAACACGGATTCGTTGCACAGTACCTGCCACGTCCGGTAAAGCTTCAATTGCGGCAATCGCAGCATTCATATTGCGCTCTTTCACATCATGCGTCATCACGACTAAAGGTACTAATTCGCTGCCTTCACGTTCGCGCTGAATCAGTGACTCGATGCTGATCTCATTCATCGACAAAATCTGAGTAATATTTGCCAATACGCCCGCACGATCTTTGATCGTCATATTTAAGAAGAAACCGCACTCAATTTCTTCCACCGGCAAAATCGGTACACTGGACAAAGAGTCGGCTTGGAATGCTAAATGCGGCACTCGATTAGTAGGATCCGCCGTCAAAGCACGAGCCACATCAATCACGTCCGCGATCACCGATGATCCTGTAGGTAAAGCGCCTGCGCCCGCGCCGTAGGTCAATGTAGGACCTACCACATCACCTTGTACCATAATGGCATTCATAACGCCGTTCACGTTCGCTAATAACTGCTTGCGAGAAATCAGGGTTGGATGGACGCGAAGTTCAATACCCGCTTTAGTACGGCGCGCGATACCTAGGTGTTTAATCGCATAACCCAGTTGATTGGCAAATTCTATGTCTTGCGAAGTAATACGACTGATACCTTCGGTGTAGGTTTTTTCGAACTGCAGCGGAATACCAAAGGCAATAGAGGCCAAAATCGTTAACTTATGCGCCGCATCAATACCTTCGATATCAAATGTCGGATCGGCTTCTGCATAACCAAGTGCTTGCGCTTCAGCTAGCACTTCGTCGAAATTGCGGTTCTTTTCCGTCATTTCCGACAGAATAAAATTGCCTGTACCATTAATAATACCGGCCAACCATTCGATTCGGTTAGCAGACAAGCCTTCGCGTAACGACTTAATGATGGGGATGCCCCCTGCCACAGCCGCTTCAAAAGCAACAATCACACCTTTATCACGAGCTTTAGCGAAAATCTCGTTACCATGCTCTGCAATCAAGGCTTTATTGGCCGTGACAACGTGTTTGCCATTTTCAATCGCGGTTAACACTAACTCTTTAGCAACAGAGGTGCCGCCAATAAGCTCAAGCACAATATCGATTTCTGGGTTGTTTACCACATCGAAAATATCACGGGTAACCTTGATGCCTGTTGTGTCACACATATCGTTATCGCGGCGAGCACCCACTTGCTCAATAACAATACTGCGACCAACACGTCGTGTGATTTCTTCTGCATTATTGAGAAGAATATTAAAACTACCGGACCCCACTGTCCCCAGCCCGCAAATTCCGACTTTTACCGGTTTCAAAACAATACCCCACAGAAATAGTTTATTTTTTAGTGACCACAATCGACGCCATAGTGCGCCTTGTTAAGTAAATTCAAATATCTTTTATTATAACGCTAGCTTCTATCAAACCCAACGCTGAAGCGACTGAAGAAAACTCATGAGTCGCGGAATATTCCGCGATAAGGTTACAAGCCAAGTCGTTTTATTAGCTCAGGGGCTGGTAAATAGCCGGGCAGAAAAGTGCCATCATCAAACACTATGCTTGGCGTACCGCGAACGCCCATTTCATTCCCCAGTTTATATTGGTCTGCCACTGGATTTACACAGGTATTTTGCGCTATTTCAACGCCTAATTTCACCTGTGTTAGCCACTCTTGAGGATCATCCGAACACCAAACACTGACCATCTTGTTGTAAACCAAAGAGCCTACACCCGCTCTTGGGTAAGCCAAATATCTCACTGTCACTCCTGCGTCGTTAAGCGCAGGGACTTCTCTGTGAAGTAGCTGACAATAGCCACAATCCACATCGGTAAAAACCGTAATATGGGCTTGCTCATTGCTGGCTTTATAAATAATCATTTGTGATTCAGACAAGGACTCAATCTTAGCGAATTTGGCTTTTTCCGTCTCATTAATCAAGTCAGTACCATCAACACGGTACAAATCACCCGCCACAAAAAACTGACCATCTTTCGTCACATGAAGTGTGGGGCCATCTTTAAGGTTAACGACATACAAACCAGAAGCCTGATGAAACTCCGAGTGCTTAATATCGTATTGAGGTAACGCGGCTTTTATTGCAGACAATACAGCAGACTGGTCTGCCAAAGCCACATTGGCAGAGGAGAGAAATAGCAGGCCCAGTAAAGTGGATCGAGAGAGCGAGCCAGAAAAATTTAACATAGAAACCTCAAAGACATCATAATCGATCTCCATTAGGCCATACGAGGGAGGGTAATTTCCATAAAAAAAGGCGACTAAGGTCGCCTTTTTTTATATCGGAAAAATTAACGCTTTGATAATTTTTCTTTGATACGTGCAGATTTACCAGAACGCTCGCGTAGGTAGTAGATCTTAGCTTGACGCACGTCACCGCGGCGTTTAACTTCGATGCTTTCAACCAATGGGCTGTACGTTTGGAAAGCACGCTCAACACCAATACCGCTAGAGATTTTACGAACGGTAAATGCTGAGTTAAGACCACGATTACGCTTAGAGATTACAATGCCTTCATAAGCCTGTAGACGCTCGCGTGAACCTTCTTTAACCTTAACTTGAACAACAACAGTATCACCAGGGCCGAAGGCTGGGACGTCTTTTGTCATTTGTTCAGCTTCTAACTGCTGAATCAGTTTAGTTTTATTACTCATGGATGTGACTCCTAATGATATGGTTTCTTACCAGCATGAAGGATCTTCTTTCTGATAAGCTCGCAATTCCTACTCTGCCGAGGTTGAATCTTCAGTTTCGCGAATAAACTCTTCTAACAACATCTGCTGCTCCTTGTCCAACTCAAGGTTCTGCAGAAGGTCTGGCCGGCGCTGAAAAGTTCTTCCGAGCTTTTGCTTTAATCGCCAGCGTCTAATCTCCTCGTGGTTGCCACTAAGCAGCACCGATGGTACAGGTTCACCATTCAATACTTCGGGGCGAGTAAAATGCGGACAATCCAACAACCCATCAGCAAATGAATCTTCATCTGCAGACGCTTGTTTTCCTAACACTCCTGGCACCATACGAAATACGGCATCCATGAGCACCATTGCCGGTAACTCACCACCACTTAGGACAAAGTCGCCAATCGACCATTCTTCATCAATCTGAGACTGAATCAAACGCTCATCAACGCCTTCATAACGACCTGCTACCAGAATAAATTCTGCTTGTTTAGCAAGCTGTTGCACGCCTTCTTGCGTTAACGTACGCCCTTGAGGGGATAGATAAATAACTTTTGCATTGGGCACCGATAATTTGGCACTCGCAATGGCATCTTTGAGAGGCTGCACTTTCATGAGCATCCCAGGACCACCACCATAAGGACGATCATCTACTGTCTTATGTTTGTCATGGGTAAAATCACGGGGATTAAAATAATCCACCTCAACTAACCCCGACCTAATGGCTCTGCCTGTTACCCCATATTGGGTAATGGCCTGAAACATTTCTGGAAAGAGCGATATAACGCTAACCTTCACCTTGTGACCTCGGTTTGACCATTAAAACTCTGGATCCCAATCAACGACCATTTCCTGCTGCTCTAAATCAATATTTAAAACATAGGTACCTGGCGCATAAGGAATCAAGCGCTCTTCCCGATCAAAGCTACCTTCACAAGCGCGGACAACAATTACATCATTCGCACCAGTTTCCATAAGCTGAGAAACCTTTCCTAAGAGGACGCCCTCTTTTGTACTTACTTTGAGACCTTCCAGCTGACTCCAGTAATATTCACCTTCATCGAGTTCTGGTAGCTCTGCTGCATCAATGTAAATGTCCATACCGCAGATATCTTTTACTTGATCTCTGTCGCTATAGCCTTCGACTGATGCCACCAAACCACGTCCTTGCAGACGACCTTGGCTTAATTCTACGACCTTCCACCCACTAGGAGTTTTCAGCCACCAATGCTTGTAATCAAAGATCCCTTGCATTGGATCGGTATGAGAGAATAATTTCACCCACCCTTTGA
>CAZBUC010000105.1:5342-7872 GCA_964494965.1 uncultured Maribrevibacterium sp. | reverse complement strand
GAACATAGGTGCTGTCATAAAACGATCTACAACAAGAGCGTCCATGTCTTTGTCAACTTCGTATTTAACCGGGTTGGCTTGCGCAGGGATTTCAATGATCACGTTGATATCATTTGGTGCATCTTTACCTGCTGGTATATTACTATAGCTCATTATTTTTCTTCCAGTGTGTTAAGTATGGCGATCATTATAAAAGCTAGATAGCTTCTATGCTAGTTGTGGGATGGGTCCATTCGTAATATTCTCTTATATAAGGCAATAAAAAACGGCGAAATTCGCTCTAAAACGAGTTAACTTATTGCTTTCTTTCTGAATTTAGCTAGTCTTACACTGTGATCAAATTATAATCGCGAGGGTAGTAATGACAAAATCTGAGCTGATAGAGCTGCTAATCGATCAGCAATCCCATTTGCCGGTTAAAGATGTGGAGCTTGCCATCAAGTCTATGTTAGACCATATGTCTGCTTCTTTAGCGAATGGAGAGCGTATCGAAATTAGAGGTTTTGGTAGCTTTTCTCTGCATTACCGAGCACCTCGTATAGGACGTAATCCAAAAACAGGTGAATCTGTAGAGTTGAGCGCAAAGTATGTTCCACATTTTAAGCCTGGGAAAGAGCTCAGAGAGTTGGTAAATTTACCGAACAGTGAGCCAAATGACTTAAGTTAATTAATATTGTGTTTTATATTTGTCTTCTTATCTATCACGGCTTAGCGCTGTAAACGCACTTTTTGAATAGGCTTTTTATGTTTTCGTGGCTGAAAAGAGTTATCTCTATTGTTTTGGTCGTATTGTTCTTGGCAATAGGTGTGTTTTTTTCTATCCGCAACCCCCAGTTAATGTCCCTTGATCTTGTTTTCTGGAAAGGTCCTGAGCTTAGTGTCGCTTTGTATATCATAATGGCTTTTACGGTCGGAGCCTGTGTTGCTTTATTGGTTAGCTCGGTTGCTTACTTGCGGAGTAACCGACAAATACGAGTATTGACTCGTAAATACGATAAAGTAAGAGATGAGGTAGATGCCCTGCGCAAAGCGTCCATTACTCAAGAACTCTCTACTAGAAAGGAGTAATGGAGTTGGCAGAAATTGGGCTATTTTTGGTTCTTTTTGTCGCGCTTTTCATCGGCTGGGCAATGGGGCGGAAAAACTCTGTTCAAAAGAATAAGCAAGTCAAAAAAAGTGTCCCCGCCGATTATTTTCGTGGTTTAAATCATTTACTGAATGACCAGCACTCAGAAGCCATTGATGCTTTTGTGGATTCTCTTGAAGTAAATTCCGACACCTTCGATATTCATCTGACTTTGGGGAACCTTTTCCGCAAGAAGGGTGAAATACAAAAAGCCATTAATATTCATCAGAGTTTGCTCGCTAGACCGGAAATATCTCAACGAGAAATGCGCATGGTACAGCTAGAGCTTGCCAGTGATTTTATGTCTGCTGGTTTATTGGATCGTGCGGGACGCTTGCTGTTAAACATGGCAACGACATCACAAAAAAGTGAGTTTCACAGTAAGGTACTTGTCCTATTGGTCGATCTTTACGAGTTTGAGCAAAGTTGGGATAAGGCCATTCAGATAGGTAATGAGTTAATAAAAGAAGCGCCCACTAAAAAAGAGATCAAGCGTCTAGCGCATTTTCATTGTGAAATGGCGGAAGAATTCAAAAAAAAAGAACAATGGAAACTGGTTTTTCAACACTTTAAACAAGCGCTTGATGTCGACTCCAGTTGTATTCGTGCCAGTATCGGCGCAGCGGATGTGCTAAACGTACAAGGTCGCTATCGAGACGCTATCAAAGAGTTAAAGCATGCAGCGGAACAAGATCCCGAGTTCATTTCCATTGTTATTCCTAAATTAAAAGCTTGCTACCAAAAAATATGGGGTAGCGGAGGCTACATTAAATTTTTGCAGGAACAGAACCAGAAGAAACCTTCAGCAGCCCTAATTATGGCACTGGTTCATCATTACATGGAAACAGACAAAGACTACGCCGAAATGTTTTTGGTCGAGCAACTAAGAACCCACCCAACCATTAAGGGATTTAAAGAGCTGATAAGTTTGCAGCTGGCGGATTCCCAAGGATACAATCAGCAGCATTTGGTGGTCCTTCATGAGCTTATTGATCAGCTTGTACAAGCAAAACCCAAATATCAATGCCGTCAATGTGGCTTTCCCGGTCACCAACTTCACTGGCAATGCCCAAGCTGCAAAAATTGGGGTGTTGTAAAACCTATCCATGGTCTAGAAGGCGAATAGTATTGATCGAGCAATATCTGATGTCGGCTATCTGACATAAAAAAATCATTACTGTAAGACACACACCTATCGTGACACATAGTCAAAAACTGAGAAAAAGAGGACACTGAATGAGCTGCCAATCCCCTATTGTGGTTGCCCTAGATTACCCAACCATGGCGCAATCGATTGAGATGGCGAAACGATTAGACCCAAACCAGTGCCGAGTAAAAGTGGGTAAAGAGCTTTACACCACGGCGGGACCGGCTATTTTGGATGCATTACATGCACTAGGATTC
>CAZBUC010000105.1:0-5332 GCA_964494965.1 uncultured Maribrevibacterium sp. | reverse complement strand
GACCTTAAATTTCATGATATTCCTAATACCGTGGCCAATGCCGTGAGTGTTGCGGCGAAAGCCGGTGTTTGGATGGTGAATGTTCATGCTTCTGGCGGTCGTCGTATGATGGAGGCATCCGCCAATGCGCTGCAACAATTACCAAACAATAACACTCTGCTTATTGCAGTGACGGTTCTGACCAGTATGGACCAGTCTGATTTAGTAGAAATTGGTATTGATGCAACGCCCGAGCAGCACGTTAAGCGCCTTGCCGCTTTGACGAAGTCGTCTGGCTTGGATGGCGTAGTGTGTTCTGCGCAAGAGTCTAAAATGCTGTCGACGGAATTAGGCAAAGACTTTGTATTGGTAACCCCTGGGATACGTCCACTTGGTTCAGATCAAGGTGATCAGAAGCGCATAATGACGCCTGCTGAAGCCATGGCGGCTGGCAGTCACTACCTTGTTATGGGGCGTCCCATTACTCAAGCCGCAGACCCGATTGCGGTGCTTACTCAGGCAAATGCCGATTTAGGTATACTGATATAGAACGCTAGGTCAAAGTCATGAACAGATTCTTTAAAAAGAATCTTGAAGTCTAATAAAAAAGCTTTTACTCTAAAACCACTTACTGCTTTAGCGAGGACGCGAAAACGGTAAGTGGTTTTTTATTGGCAAGATGCCGTCTTTTGTGCAAAAAGAATCTGAAAAGGATAATTCAATGATGAACATTTCTCGTACTCTTCGTGTTGTTATTTCTCGTACTCTTCTTATCGTCTCTTTGGCCTTTGTGCCGTTTTCGATATTCGCGGCAACCCCTCTCGACATCAATACCGCGACAGCGGCAGAATTCGCTGCGGTCATGTCTGGAGTGGGTGAAAAGAAAGCCGAGGCCATTGTTGCTTTTAGAGAGGCCAATGGTAATTTCGAATCTATTGAACAGCTCGCTCAAGTTAAAGGCATTGGCGATGTTTTATTGACTCGAAATAAACCTTTGTTACGTGTGTCAGCGGACGACGAAACCGCTTCGAATTAATCAGCGGCAAACACAAAACAGCAATCAAACTACTCGCTTGATTGCTGTTTTGACAAAGTTTTCATAGCTTGATGTTGCGTTAAGAATATCGATCCGCTTAGCTGCTCCATAAAGCTCGACTTAATAAGCTTGTCCATCACAGGCCCCTTGATTTCAGACAAGTGCAGTGTGATGCCGGCGGATTGCAATCGTTCATCAATGGTTTCTAAACTGTCTAGGGCGCTGGCGTCAATCATGTTAATGGCTGTGCACATGAGAATCAGGTGTTCTATTTCTTTGTGTTTGCTGACTAACGAGAGAATGTAATCTTCTAGCACTTTTGCATTAGCGAAGAAAAGATTTTCGTCTATGCGAACCGTGATTACCTGAGGGTCCGTTTCGACCTCAAATCGTTTCACGTTACGGAAGTTTTGAGTCCCCGGTAGGCGACCCACCACCGCAATATGTGGATGGCTGGTATGCCAGAGAAAAAACAACAAAGACAAGGTTACGCCAAGAATAATCCCCGTTTCCATGTTCACAAACAACACGGCTAAAAACGTCGCCAACAAGGCAAAGGCTTCTTTTTTCGAGAATCGGTATAGACGTAAAAAATCGTTAAAATCCACCAGCTGTAAGATAGAAATCGTGATGCTCACCGCCAACACGGCTTTTGGTAAATAATAAAACAAGGGCGTAAAAAACAGCAATGTCAGCAACATAAACAAGGCGGTCAAGATACCTGTCATGGGCGTTTTAGCGCCAGCACTGACATTCACCACAGAGCGGGAAAAGCCACCTGTTACCGGAAAAGAAGCGCTTAATGCGGCTCCTAAGTTGGCTAACCCAAGACCTACAAGTTCTTGATTCGGGTTGATATCTTCTTTTCGTTTGGCGGCAAACGACTGCGCAACAGAAACAGAACCGACAAACCCCACGACACTGATTAAAAACGCACCGGGCAGCAGGGCTGTCAAAGTGTCTAAATTCATACCTGTCATATCGATTGTCGGCAAGCGACTGGCAACGTGCCCTACGATACTAATGCCCATTTGGTCTAAAGAGAAAAAAGCCACGCACGCCGTTGTGACTACAACCACCAACACGGGCCCCGCTTTGCCAAATAGTTCGGCTAGATGAAGAGGTAATCGGCAGCGAATAAGAACGGGCGTTAAAAAACGTTTTAATAAAAGAATAGCGACAATCGATAGAGCGCTTAAAATTGCCGTCGGTAAGTTTATACTATCTAGGTCTAGCATCATGCTTTGGACCTGTTCAATCAAATTATTGCCCGTCGCTTCTACCCCAATAAAATGCTTAAACTGCCCAACGGCAATAATAATTGCCGAGGCGCTAATAAAGCCGGAAATGACTGGGTGACTTAATAAGTTTGATAAAAACCCCATTCTTAATAGGCTCATTAATATCAAAAATACACCGGATAGAAATGCCAACATTATGGCAATTGCAGCATAATTGTCGCTTCCTGGTAGTGCTAAGGGAGCGACAATGGTTGCCGTCATCATGGAGGTAATGGCGGCTGGCCCAACCGCCAGTGTTCGGCTTGAACCAAATAAGGAGTACAAGACTGCAGGAATAATGCTTGCATATAGGCCTACTACAGCCGGTAGTCCAGCGAGTAACGCGTACCCCATGCTTTGTGGAATCAATAAAATGGTCGCGATAAAACTGGCGACTGTATCGGTACGCATGTCGGCTTTTGAGTAGCCTTTAAGCCAAACCAGTGCGGGAAGGTATTTTTCCAATCGGTTCATTTGCCTAACTTAGGTAAGTAGATGAGTAAATGGTAATAAAGTTATTGCATAATGCTATATAGGAAAGACCTATTAATAAAGACTAAATTGTGATGTTTTCGGCAATCTGATCTCTAAAGTGTAATCCCTGCGTAAAAAGGGGAAATACCAGACGTTAATCACAAAATTTGCTAATCTAGCTTGTCAATTGTAAAGCTTAGGGAAAAAACTGTGTCTCAAGAGTTTCAAGTTGTTTCATCCTACTCACCCGCGGGCGATCAGCCAAAAGCCATTGAAAAACTCGTTCGTGGTGTAGAAGCGGGTTTGGCTCATCAAACCTTACTCGGTGTTACAGGGTCAGGAAAAACCTACACCATCGCCAATGTCATCTCGCAAGTCAAACGTCCCACCATAGTGATGGCGCATAACAAAACCTTGGCCGCGCAACTGTATGGTGAGTTTAAAGAATTTTTCCCTCACAACGCCGTCGAATATTTTGTTTCCTATTACGATTATTATCAGCCAGAAGCCTATGTGGCGGCATCGGATACTTTTATTGAAAAAGACGCCTCGGTCAATGAGCACATTGAACAAATGCGTTTGTCAGCGACCAAGGCTTTGCTGGAGCGAGAAGACGTTATTATTGTCGCGACCGTATCCGCTATTTATGGTTTGGGTGACCCGCAGTCGTATCTGAAAATGATGTTGCATCTTGATCGTGGTGAGCGTATTGATCAAAGAGCTGTCCTACGTCGTCTGGCTGAACTGCAATACACGCGTAACGACTTGGTTTTGGAACGTGGTAACTTTCGGGTACGTGGCGACGTGATCGAAGTCTTTCCTGCCGATTCGGAAGACACCGCCATTCGCATCGAACTGTTTGATGACGAAGTCGAAAACTTATCCATGATAGAGCCATTGACCAACAAAACCTTGCGCAAAGTGCCTAGGGTGACGATTTACCCCAAAACCCACTATGTTACTCCGAAAGATACCGTGGTAAACGCCATCGAACGCATAAAAGTGGAACTGGATCAGCGACTTGAGCAGCTCAAATCGCTCAATAAACTGGTTGAAATGCAGCGTCTGGAGCAGCGTACCCGGTATGATTTAGAAATGATGCAAGAGTTAGGTTACTGCTCAGGCATCGAAAACTACTCGCGCTATTTGTCGGGCCGAGACGAGGGCGCGCCGCCACCGACGTTATTTGATTATCTCCCAGCCAATGCCTTGTTAGTGATCGATGAATCCCATGTTACCGTGTCGCAGATTGGCGCCATGTACAAAGGCGACAGATCGCGCAAAGAAAACCTAGTGGAATACGGGTTTCGTTTGCCTTCTGCCTTAGACAATCGCCCAATGCGATTTGAAGAATGGGAGCAAATTAAACCGCAAACGATTTTTGTCTCAGCCACACCGGGCAAATACGAAGCAGAGCATCAAGATTGGGTAGTCGAACAGATTGTTCGTCCGACTGGTTTGATTGACCCCATTTTAGAGGTGCGTCCTGTAGCGACTCAGGTTGACGATTTGTTATCAGAAATCAATCTGCGAACGCCCATTGGCGAGCGGGTTTTGGTAACCACCCTGACCAAGCGTATGGCGGAAGATTTAAGTGACTACCTGAGTGACCATGGCGTCCGTGTGCGCTATCTTCATTCGGACATAGATACGGTAGAGCGTGTTGAGATCATTCGAGATTTACGTTTGGGTGAATTTGATGTTCTGGTTGGTATCAACTTATTACGAGAAGGCTTGGACATTCCAGAAGTTAGCCTTGTCGCGATTCTTGATGCCGACAAAGAAGGCTTTTTGCGCTCAGACAAGTCGCTCATTCAAACCATAGGTCGAGCCGCTCGTAACGTGAATGGTAAAGCCATTTTGTACGCGGATCGTATAACGGGTTCTATGGAGCGAGCCATTAACGAAACCGATCGTCGTCGTGAAAAGCAAAAATCCCACAACGAAGAACATGGTATCACGCCAGTGGGTATCACCAAATCCGTTGAAGACATCATGGAAGGCGCTTACAACCCAGGTGCGGGCAAACGCGGCAGCAAAACTAAGAAAGTCGCCGAGACCGCAAAAGATTACCAAGTGGAAAGCATGGAAGACGTGGCACAAGTGCGTAAAGCCATGATCCAACTGCAAAAAGAAATGATGCTAGCCTCAGAAGAACTCAAATTCGAATTGGCAGCAGGTTATCGAGACCAGATACGTCAACTACAAAGAAAATTAAAAGACGTTGGTGAATCCTAAGAGCGGGAAACAAACATGGCGATTACGTTAAGAAACTACAACATCATTCGGGTGATCGACAAGGGCGTTATAGTCAACTGCACCGTGATTGAAATGTGCTACGACTACGCCCTAGTGAGATTCAAAGACAAGAAATACAAGGTACCCTACGGCCTCATAGATGAAGTAATAGGCCATGAACTGCTCGTGCCCTTAGACGAATAAACAGTTTTAAAACAAAGACTTCAAAAAATGTTGAGAAGGGCTTGCCAAATGAAAACCTCTGCGTATAATGGCAAACACTTTTTAGGACTATAGCTCAGTTGGTTAGAGCGCTACCTTGACA